>CAYRCP010000041.1:0-11428 GCA_964422755.1 uncultured Bacteriovoracaceae bacterium
GCCTTCCAAATTCTATGCCTAACCCCAAATCTTTCTTCTGGCGTTTTTTTTGCCCATTTTCAGGGCAGGGCATTATTGTTCCGCCTCCCATGCTGTCTCACAACAGTTCTCTACATGCCCGTCCGGGGATGATTCTCTCACACGCCGGGGCAGCAGGTCATCAATGACCAGGTACAGCGAGGGCACGAGTATCAGGGTGATGAGTGTGGCGAACAGCACGCCGAACCCGAGTGAGATGGCCATGGGGATCATGAAGCGGGCCTGGCGGGAGCTCTCGAAGATAATGGGCATCAATCCGCCGAAGGTGGTGAGCGAGGTAAGGAGAATCGGCCGGAACCGGCTTGTTGCTGCCGATATTGCCGCATCATGCGGCGATTTCCCCTCGCGGCGCTGTCGGTTGGCAAAATCGATGAGTACGAGCGAGTCGTTCACCACCACCCCGGAGAGCGCCACGATCCCGAACAGGCTCATGATGCTGAGGCTGTAACCCATGAGAATATGTCCGAAAACCGCGCCAACGATCCCGAAGGGGATGCTTGCCATAACAATCAGCGGCTGAGTATAACTCTTAAACGGAATCGCCAACAGTGCGTAAATCGCGAGCATGGCGAGCATCAGGCCCATGAACAAACTGCTCATGCTTTCCGCCATATCGGCCTGCCTTCCCTCCAGACCATACCTCAGGCCGGCATACGTATCCATCATCTCCGGCAACTTTTCCGCCATGAGCGTATCCACCACCAGACCAGCTGCACTCGGGGGATCGATGTCGGCGGTGACCGTGATCACCCGCCTGCCGTTGCGGCGGTCTATCTCGGTGTAGGCCCGTCCGCGCTCGATCGTGACCACCTCGCGCAAAGGCACCTCGATGCCGTCTTCCGTGCGGAGCATGAACTCCTCCAGGTTATACTCCGAAACGCGCTCATCCCCGCTCAGACGCACCATGACCTTGACCTCGTTGCGGCCGCGCTGCTGCCTGAGCACCTCGGCCCCGTAATAGGCGTTGCGCACCTGACCGGCCACATCCTGGGCACTCAGCCCCAGGCTGAGGCCTTCGGGCTTCATGGTAAAATCGATCTGCTGCTTGCCTGAAGAGAATCCGTCATTTATATCCCTGACCTTGGGAAAGTAGCTCAGGGCTTCGGCCAGCTCTCTGCCGGCAGCTTCCAACACCGGCAGATCACGGTGGCTCAATTCAATGGATATGGCACCCTGCGAGCCCGGTCCGCCCGCATCGGACTTGAAGGTGAGCGACTCCACCCCGGCAACCGGTCCCATCTCTTTGCGCCAGAGCTTCACGAATTCACCGGTTTGCAGGGGGCGCGTGTCCGCCGGCGTGAGGAATACCTGTACCGTGCAGGTATGGCTGCCGGCCGTACCGTCAATATTGGCCCCAATATGGGCAAAGATACCATCCACCAGGTCCTGCCCGCCGTACTCATCGGCGATCTTGTTGGCCGCCTTCACCAGAGCGGCCTGCACGGCATCGGTCTTTTCCACCGCGGAACCATACGGCAGCACCACCTGGGCCTGGGCAAAATCCGACTCCACCCGTTCCATCAGGGTCACCCCGATACGTCCGCTGGACACATAACCCAGGGTAAGCAGCAATATCATGACGCCGATTGTCACGGCAAGGTACCGCCTCTGCAGAACCTTATCCAGAAACGGCCCGTACCTGGTCATGATCGCGGTGCTGAGCCACGTACTGAAGAGCTGCTGCCGGTCATGCAGCCACCCCGTGAACCCGCTGCGCTCCAGCCGGCGCTGATGACCGAGATGGGCCGGCAGTATAAACAGGCTTTCCACCAGCGAAATCGCAAATACCGTGATCACTACAATGGGAATGGCCTTGAATATCTTGCCCATCGTACCGGGCACGAACATCAGGGGGAGGAAGGTGACGATGTTGGTGAGCACACTGAAGGTAACCGGCATGGCCACCTCGCGCACCCCGGATATGGAGGCCTTGAGAAAGGGCAGCCCCTGCTGCCGGTACTTGTACACATTCTCACCCACCACGATGGCATCGTCCACCACGATGCCCAGAGCAACGATAAAGGCGAACATGGACATCATGTTGATGCTGACGCCCAGAGAGGGAAGGAACAGCATGGATCCGATAAAGGAGATGGGGATGCCCATGGTCACCCAGAAGGCCAGCCGAGCCTCAAGGAACAGGCCCAGCAAGACCAGCACCAGGGCCAGGCCCATGTAGCCGTTGTTCAGCAGCATGTTCAATCGCTGGCGATACATATCGGAATTGTCATTGAGGGTATCCACGTATAAGCCGGGCGGCAGGGTCGTGCGCAGCTCGTCCACATACGCGATCACGGCATCGGCCACCGAAACAGGTGTCTGATCCCCCACCCGATAGACATCCACCATCACCGAGCGCTTGCCATTATAGGTGCCGTAACTGTCAGAATCTTCAAACCCGTCGATGATCGTGGCAATATCCTCGAGCCGGACGATGGTGCCGTCATTGGAGGTGATGATGGGTATGCTCGCAAACTCCGGCCCATAATCGCGCCGTTCGCTCATCCGCACCAGGATTTCACCGCCCGTGGTCTTGATGCCGCCGCCGGGCGTCTCGATAGTTGCCTGTCGCACCCGTTCGGCCACATCGTCCAGGGTGAGATTGTAGGCCCTCAGATTTTCCTGCGGCACCTCGATGCTGATCTCCAGATCGCGGGTTCCCGTGAGGTCCACCTGCGTGATGCCCGGCTCCTGAACAAGATGATCGCGCACCTGCTCCGCTGTCTCGCGCAATATCGAGTCGTTCTGGTCTCCATAGAGCACCAGGGAGATGACCTGACGGCGATGGGTGGCAATCTCCACCTGAGGTTTCTCGGCGTCTTCTGGTAGGGAGGTAATCCGGTCCACCTCGCTGTTGATATCCTGGGCCAGCTTCTGCAGGTCATAGCCATCGATCATCTCCACCGTGACCGTTGCCGAACCCTCTTTTGCAGAAGAAGTCACTTCGTTTACCCCATCCAGACCGGAAACCGACTCCTCAACGGCCAGGACAATGCCCTGTTCGACCTCTTCAGGACTGGCTCCCGGATACGACACGCTGATGGTCACTGTATCCAGGTCGAAATCCGGGAATACCTCCTGTTTTATATTCAGCGCCCATATCAGTCCGCCGATGAGCAGCACGATCATAAGCAGATTTGCCGCAACCGAATTCCCTGCCATCCAGGCCAGTGGACCACGTGACCCGTTGTTTTCAGACATATATCCTACTCCTGTTCTTTCTCTTCATCATGTAAGTATCTGTTAATCCTTACTGGCTACCGAACCGGCATCGAGACCGCCAGATGCTTCGATGGCGAGCAACATACCCTGCACCGGGGCAGCCAGGTCGGAGACCACCACCTGTTCTTCGTCTGTCAGGGAGTCGCGAACCAGGACAGTGTCAGCATCACGCCAGACGACATCGACCTCTCGAATCTGCAGTGTGCAATCATCTTTCATGATCCAGACATCCGCATTGTCACGCAGGGCGCTTCGCGGCAGACGAACCACACCCTCGAGCACCGGGCCCTGTATCTCGACACGCACATACTCGCCGATCAGAAGCGGCGGCTGCTCATTCCCGGGATTCTCAAGGTTGAGCGGGTCTTTTATCGATATAAGGATACGGGCCATGCGTCCCTGCTCTTCCAGGTCACCAAGCAGCTTCAGTACCGTGCCAAAGCGTTCATGTCCCGGTGCGTCTCCGCTTCCGTACACAATGCGCACCTCCGAGCCTTTTTCATCCGTGTTCCGGGGAATGGAGATCCATTTCAAGCGGTCCACCGGGATGGTTGCCTCGACCCGGTACTCGTCCGTTCCTACAAGCTCGGCAATCTGTTCCTGGGAAGATACGCAGGCACCAAGGTCCACGGACTTTGTTCGGATCAGGGCATTGAACGGGGCACGGATGGTTGTGCGCTCCAGGTCCAGCGAGGCCAGCTGAAGTTGGGCACTGGCAGAAGCGAGCGTTGCCTGTGCCTCTTCCAGCTGGGGTCCGCGCAGAGCCAGTTCACGGTCGAGTTCCCCTGCATCCCCCATGTTTCCCATCAGTTCCCATTCATGTCTGGCCACATCCTGCTGACCCATCTCCAGTTTCAACCGGGCGGCAGCCGTATCCACCGAACTCTGCTGCTGTGCCTTGACAAGCCGGTAGTCCTGATCGAAGACCTTTGCAATCTCAGTTCCCTGCTCCAGGTAGCCTCCTTCGACAAATTCCGGACTCACGCGTATGATCTCACCTGCCACCTGGGATTTCAGCGTAATCTGCCGGGCCGGGGCAATGGTTCCCATGGCCTGCACCACAACCTGATGCGACGAATGCTCCACCTCCATGGTCTTCACCACTGCAGCGGACGTTACCGGTATTTTCTTATCAGCCCTGGGGGCTGTTTCCTCCAGATACCCGAAACCAATGATCCCGATGAGCAGGACTACCAGCGGAGTGAGTATTCTCCTGATCCTGTGAAACTTGATGTGTGGCGATGAGGTGCAGGGTTCCTGCACCTCATCGCCGAATCGGTTTTCCTGAGATGTATGATCGGTCATTACTCGATTACTCCTTGTTTTTCATTCGTTGTGAGGAAGGCCTGTGCAGGCGATATTTCATCGGTCCAGGTTCCGCCCAGGGCACGGTACAGGTTAACCCGGTTTATCAGCAGCTGCGTCTGCTGGTCCACGAGGCTCGTCTCAAGCCCCTGAACGGAGCGCAGCGCAGTGAGTACCGGCAGGTAATCAGTGATCCCTTTCGTATAGCGCAGGCGTGCTTCTTCAAGGACCAGACGGGCCGTGGCAGTCTGCTGTTGAAGACCCCGGACATACTGGCTGGTTTTTTCTTCACGGACCAGCGCGTCTTCCACCTCTTTTACCGCCGTATACACGGTCCTCCGGTATGCCGCGAGATTCTCGTCCACAACGGCCGTGGTCCGCTCCACCTCGGAGGAACGTCTGCCGGCATCGAATACCGGGGCAGCCAGGTTCCCGGCCAGGGACAGTATCCAGTTGTCAAAAATCAAGTCCAGGCTCTCTGCCGAATACAGGGCAGATGCGCTGAGACTGATAGCGGGAAGCCGATCGGCACGGGCAACTGCGACCTGCCAGTCGGATGCCATAAGTCTTAGACCCGCGGAACACACATCGGGTCTGTTGACAAGGAGATCCGCCGGTAATCCCGTACTCGGAAGCTCTCCGAAAGAAGGGAGCTTGTCGCTGGTGATGACCGGATATGATCCCTGAGGTTTCCCCAACAGCAGGGTGAGTTCGTTCAGATAGGTTGCTTCGGCGGCTTCCACCAGGGGCAGCTGTGCTTCGACCTGCTCCACGAGCTGCCGCTGCTGATACACATCCACAGCAGAAGCCAGTGATTTGCGATAGCGCAGCTGGGTAAGCTCCAGATAGGTTCTGTTTGTCTCGAGCTGATCCAGGAGAATCTGTTTCTGCATCCTCTGGGAAACGAGATTGATCCAGTCCTCTGTGACTTGGGCCGCCACGGTCATGGCCGCAGCAGAATAATCTTCCCGCGATGCCTGTGCTTCCAGCACTGCTGCCTCTTCCTCTGCCCGAATTTTTCCCCACAGATCCAGCTCATAGCTGCTGGCAATACCGAGGGAATAGGAGCTTCCGCTGCTTGTTGATCCACCCGAGCCCGAATCCGTTCTTTGGCGTGCAGTTGATCCCCCGGCAGTCACATTCAGGTCCGGGTACAGATTTGCCCCTGTCTGCACAGCCAGGGCCTGAGCCTGTCTCAGACGCGCCCAGGCCTCCTGCAGGGTAAAGTTCCCGGAAAGTGCCTGCCCAACGAGCGTATCGAGCTCCGGTGCGCGGAAGTCTTCCCACCACTGCTGCGTTCGCTCTCCCTGCTGTGAGAGCATATCCACGGAATAATCCCGGGGCAGATCTTCTTCCAACGACGTCCTGACCTGCGGGCTGAAAGCACTACAGGATGCCAGGAGAATCACCATGATCAGAATACACAACAGTGCCTCAAGCTGATCCAGGGTGGGCTTCGTGAAATATCTCATTTGTCTTTTCTCCTGTCTCTTTCAACTCTAGAGAAACCGTGCACAATGTCCGGCACACGGATTCTCCTTCCACCGTTCCTCACAGATACGGCAGGCAGATACTTAACGACAGATTGTGAAGAAATTATGGAGAAAAGATGTGGAGAGTGTGGGTATTCACGATGCCGACATAAAATGACAGGTAAGATATATTCCCACATTGATTACATCATAGATTACACGTTTTTCAGCATACCGCTGATTTCCACAACATCAACAATGTGGTTTATATAATTCAAGTTCTCTTCTAAGAGAGCCCTCCTTTTTGCCGGAAGAAAGGGCATAGCCTTCCAAATTCTATGCTTAACCCCAAGTCTTTCTTCTGGCGATTTTTTTTGCCCTTTTTCCGGTGCCTGAAAATACTCCCTGTGTCCTGAACCTGCAGCCCCTTTTCTGCAAAAGCACCAAACTGCTCAGGTAGATAGATGCCCTGAAAGAAATGACCTCGGAGTACTTTTTTCCATGAAAATAGAATCCAGGATACAGACTGTTATACTGAAGACTATTAGCCTGTCAGGAAAAGAGAAAAGGCAGAAGAAAGAAGCCAGGAGACAAAAAAACAATGAAGGGACTTGGCAGTGATCATAGGCCTCACAGCCTTCAGTCTAAACAGCTTCAGCCTGACCACGTGAGTAGTTACACGTTGACACGAGTCACTCATTAGATTTAATGGTTAAGCTGTCTGATTTTTCCGGCAAATCTTTTTTGGGAGTTCACATGAAAACAATTGTTATCGGCCATCGCAACCCCGATACCGACAGCTGCGCGGCAGCCACCGGCTATGCGGCACTGAAAGAGATGATGGGGCATGAGAATATTGTCTGCGCCTGCGCAGGCAGACCCGGCGCACGGACCGAGTATCTCTACCGGTTGTTCAATGTTCCCCTGCCGGAGATCATCGAGGATGTGTCTCCCCGCGTGAGCGACCTGATGGATACCTCACCCCAGGTTGTCTATACCGGACAGACGCTGCTGGAGGCCATGGATTTTCTGAGATGCAGCCAGATGTCCCGGGTCCCGGTCACCACCCAGGACGGCAGGTTTGCAGGCATGATCAGCCTCTTCGACCTGGCAGACACGATGTTCCAGAAGGCCCGCAACACGGATTTCGAGGGAACCGGAGAAGGCGTTGTGGGCAAGAGCATCGAAACAACCATAACGCTCGCAGCTCACTCCCTGAATGCCCGCGTCGCCAGCCTGGCAGGAGATGCCGACAGCATGCTGAGGTTCAACGTGTATGTGGGAGCCATGAGCATGGAAAAGCTCCAGTCCGATATCCTCCGCGAGAACAGGGAGCAGATGACTATCGTGGTGGGAGATCGCAGTGACATCCACCGTCTCCTCATCGAAAATGGTGTTGCCCTGATGATCGTTACCGGCAATGCGCCGGTGGATCTCGACCTGCTGAAACTGGCCCGCAGCAACGGCACTACGGTGCTGCAGACACCCTTTGATTCGGCCACCGCTGTGCGCCGTCTCAAGTTTTCCAGCCCGGTCGACGCCTCGCTTCAGCCCTATCCCACCAGATTTGCGAGCCAGGACAAGATAAGTGACATTGCCCACCAGATCAAAACCAAGCGAGAGGACAACTTCCCGGTTCTTGGTGAAGACAATACCCTGCTGGGAACGCTGAGCCGCTTTGCCCTTGACGAGGACTCATCCGTGCAGCTGGTCCTGGTGGACCACAACGAACTGAACCAGGCGGTGAAGGGGGCATCGGAAGTCCCCATCGTGGAGATCATCGACCACCACCGTATCGGCATGGCACCCACTCAGCAGCCCATTGTCGTCATGAACGACATCGTGGGCAGCACCAGCACCCTGGTCACCGAGCGCTACCGCATGGCTGGGCTCGAGCCGGCTCCCGAGATCGCCGGAATTCTCATGGGCGGCCTCATCACCGACACCCTGCTGCTGCGCTCTCCCACCTCCACGGAAAGAGACCGTCAGGCCCTGGAATACCTGGAGGCCCGTTCCGGGACAGACCCGGAGACACTCTTGAAAGACTACTACAATGTGGGCTCCATGATCGCTACGCTGTCCACAGAGGATCTGCTGGCAGCTGACCGCAAAATCTATCATGCCGGCAACACCACGTTTGCCGTCTCACAGGTTGAGGAGGCAGGCTTCGAGAACTTCCTCAACAGCCAGGATGCCATCATGAAGGCCCTGGGCGAGTATGTGGAACAGACCGGTACTGCCTTTGCGGCCCTGTTCATCACCGATGTCGTGCTGGAGAACTCGCTGCTGGCCGTGGCAGGCAGCCCCAAGCTCCTGCGCGCCCTGCCGTTTCACCCACGAGAGGCAAACCTCTACGACCTGCGGGGCATCGTGAGCCGCAAGAAACAGCTTCTCCCGGCCCTGCTCAAGGCCTTTGAGCAAATCTGATTCAATGGTATAAACCCCAGTGCAAGCCCTGGACCCTATTGAGCAGCCCCGAAAAAAACCAGCGGGATCTTCGACAAGCTGCGGGGAATGAACCCTAAGCTTCTCGTCCGGCGTAGCGAACGCGAAGACGGATTCGACAGACGTTCTCCTCACCACGCTCGCCCCCTGCCACAATCCCGGGAGTGCCTTGTCATGACGGAAAGGGGCCTCCATACTACAGGTACTAAGGAATAATCGGGGATCACCCAATCGAAAAACCGGCCGCCTCTTTAGAACCGCATGAATACAATCCCCTGATTATGGAGAAAATGTGGAGAAAAAGTGAGGATAGTATGTGGATTTACAAATTGATTTGAAATATATGCATTCATATACTAGGTGTTTTGTGCAGGGGGGACTGGTGAAGCTAAAACTCGCATACAAGATCTTCTGGGCGTTTCTGATCACGAGCCTCATTACGATTATCCTCATGACCGGTATCATGCGGTATTTTGCCCAGCGCCACTTTACGAATTACGTGAACAAGGTGGAAAGCGAGGTGCTCAGCGACCTTTCAGACAGGCTCGGCACGGCATACAGCGAGCATGACGGGTGGCAATTTATAAAAGACGAACCCCGGCTTTTCAGGAGTATACTGCGCACTGCCATTCCGCAAAAGGATGTTAAACAGCGGCGCCGCTCCGCGCCTCCCGGCGATGCAGGAATACGACCTGGCGATGATCACGCCCCGCCAATGTTTCTTCAACACCGGATCATTCAAAGGATCTCGCTTTTTGACGAACAGCAACAGCTGTTGGCGGGCGGTGCCGCCTCAACGAGAGACCATATCCTTCAGAAAATAACGGTTGACGGAAAAACCGTCGGATGGCTGGGTCTGCGGGAAAGACGGAAATTATCCAGGCCGCAGGAAAAAACCTTTCTCTATGAACAGTCAAAGGCATTTCTGGTTACCGGACTCTTTGTCCTCATTCTAGCTGCACTGGTTTCGTTTATCCTGTCACGACATCTCCTGCGCCCTGTGGAGCAGCTCGCAAATGGCGCTCACGCACTTGCCTCGAGAAAATTCGATACCCGGATCCAGGTTTCTTCAGGGGATGAACTGGGTCAGTTGGCCCATGATTTCAACAAAATGGCGCAAACCCTGGAACGCTACGAACACATGCGCAAACAGTGGATATCCGATATATCGCACGAGTTGAGAACCCCGATCGCCATCCTGCGCGGAGAGATCGAGGCCGTTCTGGACGGCGTGCGCGAAATGAGCCCGGAAACGCTCGAGTCTCTCCATGCAGAGGTCATGCTTCTGGGAAAACTCATCGGCGATCTTCACGAACTGTCCATTGCAGAGACCGGTGAGCTGTCGTTTACCCGGGAGCCTGTTCAGGTGCTGCAGGTCCTTGCAAACACGGTAAAAATCTTTGAATCACGCTTCGCGGACAAAGGCATCGACGTGCAGCTCGAACTCGGCCACGACATGGAGGTCACGGTCAGCGGTGATGCCGACCGCATCTCCCAGGTGTTTTCGAATATCCTGGAAAATTCTCTGCGCTATACCGAGTCTCCCGGGCAGCTCAGGATATGGCAGGAGCGCAAAGGGATGTATGTGCACGTGAACCTGGAAGATTCAAAACCAGGGGTTGCAGATGATGCCCTCGAGCATCTGTTTGACCGGCTGTACCGGACCGATCTGGCACGGTCGCGGAAAAACGGGGGCAGCGGACTGGGCCTTGCCATATCCAAAAGCATCGTGGAGATGTCCGGCGGACAGATCCATGCATCACATTCATCCCTGGGCGGGGTCAGGATTGAAATTATACTGCCCGTAACAGACCTGGTTGGATAAGGATAAGGGAGTGTAACTGCTCAGGCAGGCAGGTGCCCTGAAAGAAATACCCATGGGGTGCTTTTAGGGTTTGGGGGTTCGGGCTGGGAAGTATTTACTAACAGCCTTCAGACTACAGACTAAAGCGCTCTGCCAAGAGCCTTCAGCCTGACTGTGTGAACAGTTACAAGGGAGTTACCTATGACACAACAGCACATTTTAATTGTTGAAGACGAAGAAAAGATCGCAACCCTGCTGAGAGATTACCTGGAAAAGTCCGGTTTTCGGGCGTCCATGCTTGACCGCGGCGATACGGTTGTTTCCTTTGTGAAAGAAAAGTCGCCCCACCTGATCCTGCTGGATATCATGCTGCCGGGCCTCGACGGTATGGAGGTCTGCAGGGAGATCAGAAAATTTTCCTCTGTTCCCATTATCATGATCACGGCCAAGGTTGAGGAAATCGACCGGCTTTTAGGCCTGGAACTCGGCGCAGACGATTATATCTGCAAGCCCTTCAGCCCCCGGGAGGTGGTGGCCAGGGTAAAGGCCGTGCTGCGGAGGATGAGCCCTGCGCCGGATGAAAAAATGATCACCACGGACGCAATAACCCTGAATGAAGATACTCACCAGGTAACGGTGAACGGACAGGAGCTGAAACTGACCCCCAGCGAGTTCAAACTGCTCAAGGTCATGATGTCTCACCCGAACCGGGTATTTAACCGCAACGATCTGGTAAACCTGGTGCAGGGCTACGAGTTCGACGGTTACGACCGCACCATCGATACGCACATAAAGAACCTGAGAAAAAAGATTGCCGAGGTGCTGCCCGGCGAGGAGATCATCAGCTCGATATACGGCGAAGGGTACAAGTTTTCCGCGGAATAAGACAGGGTATAAGGTTTGAGGTGTAAGGTATGAGGTTGAACATGTAACAGAATCCGACCTTAAACCTTGCACCTTATACCTAACCCGGACAAGCCGGAACTAAGAAGTTTTAAAAATGTGACTTCGAAAAAAACGCCGCATAGCCTATGCGACATCAAAGTGCAGGCTAAATAGCCGTTATGTGCTGGGGTGTTGTTCAAAAATAATTCATTCTCGCGCCAAGCCGCTAAGGCGCCAAGGGATCAAAGATGATCTT
>CAYRCP010000042.1:0-11290 GCA_964422755.1 uncultured Bacteriovoracaceae bacterium
GATCTCGGAATCATTACCGACAGCGGTCCGTATGTCATCTCGCACACCTATTCGCGGGGCAACACCCTGGTGAAGATTACACAAGAGGCTGCCGTCACTTCCGGCGATCGCATCGTTCCTGCGATCCATTATGACCTCAGATCGGACGGGCTCTATAGAAACGCCCAACTCATCGCTGAGGCTATCACCGGGTTCGATATAACGATGGAAGAACATCTCCTCACAATACGCCTTCAGGCAGGTTATAATCATGTCCAAAAACAAGTGTCATACCCTGTTGTCATGCAATAATTCGGGTTGGGTGCTCGTATATGCCCTCGTGTTTGTACTGGTTATCCAGGCGGCCTCTCTGTTTGCGCTCACCATCATCAAGCACAACGTAAAATCCGGCAACATCTTCCATACCATTCTCAAAAAGACACATGCGCCGGAGATGAAAGCTCGTCCCCCACAGATGATACGCCGCACCCTTGACGCACCTGATGGCTGGGACCATGCTGCATTCGCAACAGAACTTGTGGAAAAAACCTGGGGGAGCGAACGCACATTTTCCTGGCGTGCAGCTCTCAGGCAGCAGCCCGTAACGATTGCTTCTGATCCGCTCCTGTCATTGACGAAACCTTATCTCATCATACTTCTGGACGATTCACAGACCATGGGGTGCTCGTGCGGCAAAACATACGATGACAAACAGGTCTACCTCGAGTACCCGGCCGGAGAGATTGTGCCGGTCCCCTACCGGGATGACGTACAAACCTCCATGTATACGCAGGGCGGAACCTATTTCCGCGGAGACTACGGCAATATATACCACACCGCAACCGATACCCATCACTTTGGTGGAACCCTTTCCAGCTGGACATATGTACTCTCCTATATCAAAGGCCTCCTGGAAGACCTTGCCATGTGTGAGGTTGCCATCGCCAGCACTTCTCATGGGATCATACAGCCTTTTACCCGTGATATTCGGGTGTTGTATTCCGCGCTGGAAAGCCTCCACCCGCATGCCGCAACATCGCCGCTGTCGGAAAGCCTCGCCGGGCTCCTCGATGATTTCCCCGACGAATGCATAACCGGCAGAGACATCATCGTTGCAACCAGCGGCATCTCCATAGATGACGGCAGCCTGCCTGCATGGCTTGCAGACTTTGATAACGATAACAACCCCCAGGACTGCTATATCGAAGGGAGCGGATCGCACTGCCTCGACGATGTTGCGGCTTATGCCTCATCGCTGAATATCCGTGTCCATACCGCAGGCCCCGATACTGCCTACCTGAGAAATGTGGCACAAAAGGGAGGCGGCGTGTACATGCCCGCAAAACGCTCGATGGAATCGATCCCTGACTTTGTCTGTCAGATGAAGACGGCCACACAGAATGTGACCCGCTTTCTCGTCAACACGGAGGGGACTTTTGATCCTGACTGGCTCATTGATACCTCCCCGACATTCTATCAGGCAGGCCCCTATGATCCTCTACACCTCACACTTCCCCCGTCTTTGTTTGTGCGCGGGATTGCCACCTCCCAGTTTACGTCAGGGCAGACGCTTTTGTGTGCAACCTCAAGGGATTATCTGCTCGCCATAGACATGGCAGCAGGAAATCTCAGGTGGGTCATGCAGGGACTGGGCGGAAAGATCACCCGGCGGGGAGAGACAATAGTTGCAGGGCCGAATCTGCACGGATATATCCATGCAGTGGGAAACGCGCCTGAAATTATCTGGAGACAGAAAGGAGACCTGTTCGAGTCATCTATGGGGAGCACCTACATCGCCAGAGACAATACCATCACCTCGCTGGCTCTGGAAACCGGCTTTTACCTCACTGAAGCTTCCACGGCCTCCGACATCTCCTGCCTGCGGTATGACCCGTGCTCCGGCCTCCTCCTTGCCGGTACCACTGCGGGAATGATCTATATCTTTACCGCCGACCTCGACCTTGTTGATATCCTGGTCTCCAATGCTCACGGCAGTATCTGTGATATGCGCACCTTTGACTGGCGAAAAACGCTTCATGTCCTTGCCTTTACCCCGGAGCGCGCAATCTGCACCACACAGGCAGAACTCCTCTGGTCAAAGGAACTGGACAATGGCACCTACACCAATGCTGTGGTCATGGATAAACAGGCATACATCAGTACATGGAGCAGGGACGATGGCTGTGAGGGCACGGATACCGGCAGGTCATACCTGATGATCATCGATGCCCTCAGCGGAAAGAAGCTCTCTGAGAAGATCCTTTTTCCCGGGTTGGCATTCGGGCCTCTCATCGATCTTGCAGGAAAAAGAATCGAATACAATTCATGGGATATGCGGGTTCATGCAGAGGATATCTCAGGACTTGACGGAATCAGCTACTCTTCACTCGGATCGCAGCGAATTCAGAACGACCCATAAACCCGGCGGGATCTTCGACAAGCTGCAGACAATGAACCCTAAGCTTCTTTCTCCGGCGTCTTGTCCGGCATAGCCAAAGGCGAAGCGAAAAGCCGCAGGCGGAAGCGGAAGCCAAGACGGATTCAACGAGCCGTTTGTTTCGTCTCCATGTTCTCTTCGAAAGACTTCAGGAGGTTCTTCCATCCTCTTGTTTCGAAAACAGCACCCTCCAGAAACAACCTGCCCCGCAGGTATCTGATACTGCTTATTTGAGTTACACAGCAAGCAGCGAGGTATTTACCCGAAAAAGAATAAAAATCAAGATTCCGGGTAAATACTGATAAAATTAAATGTTTATTCTGCGATTTCCGAATAAGCCTCTATAAACTTTATAATAAGGAGGGGTTTGATGAAAAGATTGAGACTCACGAACAGACATGGATTTACTCTGGTGGAGCTGGCCCTGGTGCTCGTTATTGTAGGACTTTTGATCACAGGTGTTTTAAAAGGCGAGGCTCTCATCCAGAATGCAAAGGTGAAAAAGCTGGTGAATCAGAAGGAATCACTCTCTGCCGCCTACTACACATTCTATGACCGGTACAGCATGTACCCCGGCGACGAAAACAGCACCTCGTTTCCCTCCGGCGACACCCATGCCGGTGATGGAGATGGCCGGATTGAAGCGAACTTGAATGAACATTACCGGCTCTTTGAAGACCTGGAACTGTCCGGCATCATCAACGGAAGTTATAACGGCACTAATGAATTGGCTACCAATGCATTTGGAGGAGACATGTCCATCGAATGGGGAAACCATTACACCGTACAGGACAACTGGGCGACCTTTACCAATGTCCCTAGTGATGTAGCTGAAATGATTGATATAAAATATGATGACGGGGCGTATAATTCCGGGTCCCTCAAGGCAAACCAGGCATACACAAATACTGCGGCTAAAACTCTCTGGTGGAGAATGTAATCTTTAAGAAACAATAAACCTCTCTCGAATCGGGAGTGGCTGAAGAGTATTTGACGGTGTATCATTTCAGCCACTTCCGATGAGAAACCTTACCCGTTACCTCTCTACAGCATTGATCTTTTCACCACGTAAGCACCAGGGTCCGCATTTTCCTGTCTCATTGACCTCATACAGGTAACCTTAAAGATCTCAGGGCTCTTCGTCGATGAAAAAGATATTGAATAAACGGATGGATAGTGATGGAAAAAAAACGTATCGGCGATTTACTCAAGGATGAGGGCATCGTAGGTGATCAGGAGATCGGGCTTATCCTGAAAGAGCAGCAGGCCACCTCAGAGCGTGTCGGAGATGTCCTGCTGAGACTGGGACTCGTCACCCAGACCGAGTTGGCCCAGGCCATTGCAAAACAATGCCGTGTGAACTTTTTCGAGCTGAGAAACTATACCCCGCCAAAAGAGGCTTTAAAATCACTGCCCCTGCAATTCGCCAAAGACAATTGCCTGCTCCCGGTAGCGCTCGATGACGGCACGCTGACAATCGCCACCAATGAACCCGATAATTCAAAGATCCTGGATCTTGCTTCACGAATATCCAAGAAAAAAATCAGCCCGGTTGTTGCCTCTGCATCACAGATAAACACCCACATCGAGAAAGATTACTACCTGCTGGAGCATCCCCTGGAAGAGGAAATCAAGGACCAGCTCCAGCATGCAAAGCGCAGTCCCCATGATGTGGACACGGAACGTCTGTGCAGGCTGCTCTTGATGTCTGCCATAAATTCCCGGGCAACCGACATTCATATCACCCCGACAAGCAGAACCACCCAGGTATCCTACCGGATCGACGGCATCTTATACCCCTTCTATATGTTCCCCGTAGAGCTCCACCCCAGAATCATATCCACGCTCAAGGTCAAGTCGGATATGGATATCTCCGAACAGAGAAAGCCCCAGGACGGGCGTCTTTCATTCGATTTTCTCAACGAAAAGTATGACATGAGGGTCTCGACCCTGCTCGTATCCCATGGGGAAAACATGGTCATGCGAATCCTGTCCAGTTCGGAAGAGCTCTACAGCCTGAGAAATCTCGGCCTTGCACACAGCGACATACTAAAGGTCAGAGACACCCTGCTCAAACCCTTCGGCATGATACTGGTTTCCGGACCCACCGGTTCAGGAAAGACCACAACGCTCTATGCCTCACTGCGCGAGATAAATTCCATCGAGAAAAACATCGTGACTGTGGAAGACCCTGTTGAATACCGTTTTCCGCTCATCCGGCAGACCCAGGTCAATGAAAAGGCAGGCTATATTTTTGCCTCTGCCGTACGGGCCTTCCTCCGGCAGGACCCCGACGTCATTCTTATCGGGGAGATACGTGATAATGATACCGCATCCATGGGGCTGCGCGCGGCACAGACCGGCCACCTGGTACTCTCTACCGTTCACGCAAACGATGCAGTAGGAGCCATCCCCAGACTCAAGGATCTCGGCATGCGGGACTATATGATCTCGTCCTCGCTCCTGTGCGTTATCGCTCAACGTCTCGTTCGATCGCTCTGCCCCTACTGCAAGGAGGAATATGCATCCGGCGATGAAGAACACCGGCTTTTCAACATTGCCCCCGGGACAAAAATCTTTGCACCCAAAGGGTGTCCGCAGTGTCTCAACACGGGATTTCTCGGAAGAATCATGGTAGCGGAGATTCTCATCGTATCCAAGGAGGTCGAAAGGCTCATATCCACCGGGGCACACCCCTTCGAGATCAAGGAAAAGGCCATAGAGCAAGGCATGGTAACGCTCTCAGGAGATGCGGCACGCAACATCATATCGGGCAATACCAGTTTTGAAGAGGCCAGGAGGGTGCTGAGGTAATGATGTTCTCTTATTCTGCCTTGACCGGCGATGGGGCGGTTGTCAAGGGAAGAGGGTATTTCAACAGTATCCAGGCACTGATGGATACCATTGCATCCCAGGATCTTATCCTGCTCAAATATAAACAGCACAAGGTCTTTCTTCGAGACACGATCATCAACATGCTCCAGCCAAAGATAGTGCGGATGGATATCGT
The DNA here is from genome assembly GCA_964422755.1 of uncultured Bacteriovoracaceae bacterium. Taxonomy (GTDB): domain Bacteria; phylum Desulfobacterota; class Desulfomonilia; order UBA1062; family UBA1062; genus DSAD01. Next base: position 5,427 of record CAYRCP010000042.1, read on the forward strand.
GGAGTTGTGTGAGTCGCTGGCATCAATGGTAGGCAGCGGCCTGCCGCTGCTTGATTCCATCGAAAGCATCAAGGACACCATCAAAAACAAACGCCTGAAAAAAGCGCTGGAAGCGGTGATCCAGGAGATCGCAGGGGGAGAATCCCTTTCACAGGCCTTTGCTTCCCAGCCTTCGATCTTTCCGCAGATGCTGGTCTTTTTCTGCAATATCGGAGAGGAAACCGGGACTATACAGGAAGCGCTGCAGAATACCGCCGAGCACATCAAGAAACTCGACGACATCATTTCCCAGACAAAGAGGGCGCTCATATATCCGGCCTTTGTTATCAGCGCAATGAGTGCGGTCATGGTCTTCTGGCTTTTCTTTGTCCTGCCGCGCCTGGTTATGACATTCAACGATATGGATGTGGTCCTGCCAAAGATAACGAGAGACCTGGTAGCGTTCGTGGAACTTGCCCGACAGTATTGGTACCTGTTCCCCATAAGTGTCGTGATCCTTTGTGCCGCAGTGTTCCTGCTCAGAAAGAATGAGCGCACTCACCTCGCGCTGGCCCGGTTGTATTTCAGAATACCCGTCGCAGGAGATCTCCTGAAATACTCAAACCTCACGCTCTTTTTCTCGAATATGTCTTTGATGCTGCGCTCAGGAGTGACGCTGACGAACTGTTTCGAGGTACTGGAGACCACCTTCAATAACCCTGCGATCAAGTCTGTTATCTCCCGCATCAAGCTCTCCACCAGCAGTGGAGATTCCCTGATGAGTGCATTCTCACAGACGAAATTCTTCGATGCCATCACCCTGCGCATGATCAATGTCGGGGAAAGCACCGGGACCCTGGATCAGCGGCTCACCTACCTTGCAGATACCTATCAGGAGAGAACCTCGAGGTTTGTCGAGGTAATGGGCAAGATGATCGAACCTATTGTCATGGCCCTGTCCGGCGGCCTGTTCATATTCATCGTCGTATCACTGATCGGACCGGTATATGACCTCATATCTCAGCTTGGCGGAGGGTAGTATGGAAGGGCACTGCTGCGGATTAATACATGTTGCTGAAAAAAAGAAACTTAACGACCGTCACGGGTTTACCCTGATAGAACTTGCATTTGTCCTCGTGATCATGGGACTCCTCATCGGCATGGGTGCCGAGCTTCTGCCCATGCTCGTAAAACAGAACAAACTCAAGGAATGCCGTGCCATGGTACAAGAGACGAAAACCGCCATCATCGGATATGCCCTTGCAACCGGGAGACTGCCTTATGCAAGCAGTAATCAAGACGGTTCGGAAAATACCGGGAGACTCAGCGGCTTCCTTCCCTATGCAACGCTGGGCATCAACGGCACCGACACATACCGCAACACACTGTATTATGCCGTAGACCCCTACCTTGCCGCCACAACCACAACCGAAGAGTTCAAGGCTCACCTGAACGAACTCATCACTGCAACCCATACACCGGATCTGTTCTGTGACAGCGGGAATATCCAGGCTGCATTCGTTGTCCTTTCTTCAGGGTACAATGGCACAGCAGATCCCCCAAACGACGACAACAACAACGGCAGGGTAGATACCAGCGACAACAATACCTTTGAAATACCAGGTGCACCTCAAACGGCATCGTATGACGATATCCTCGAAACAGCCAGCATCTCCTACCTGTACGGACGCTTTGAATAATAAAATAGCGTAAAGAATTCCTCCTGAAAATCCGAAAACATAGATGATAACAAAATAGTATGATTTTTTTGATGGGAGACATGCACATTCAACGTGCAACGAAAGAGCAGAGGTTATGTATAGAGACAAAAAAACCGGCTACAGTGTCTGCCTTGGCGATGATGTACACAAGGTGGCGATCTACCGGAGAAAAAAAGACAAGGTACTCCTCGAAGAAGCCAAGATGCTTACCTCCGAGGAACTCCGGGCACTGGCGAGGAAATCTTCAGGTATAGCTGCATGTTTTTCCCCGCGCACCATCTATGCGGACATCGGTGATTTCTCCTGCGTATCCAACGAGGCTACACAGGCGCATATCAGGTCAACGATTGATAAAACCGGTTTATTTAACGAAGACTACACCATATCGTTCAAAAAGATACACGACATCGACGGGGTACGGGGAAAGTTTTCCTATGTAGCTGTCCCGCTGAGTGATATCAACAAAATCGCTTTGCTGGATGAGAAAGAGACGTTCCTGGACACCTATTGTCCTATCGAGGCCTCACTTGCATCCATGGTTGCCTTAAAGACCCGGGAGATGGCCATAACAATATTTGAAGATCAGCACTACGTCAGGATCATCGGTGCAAAACACGGAGCAATCTATTATCTCATCACCATCAACAAACTCGAATCCTTTGATCTCCTGGTAGAAACGGTATCAGGCATCAACGAAATGGTATCGCTGCTGAAAAACTCATATAACGAAAAAGTCCATTGCATCTATGCCATAGGGATTCGTGAGCTTTCCATCAATGATCTGGAACAACATGACATCCATGCCGAGGCCTTCCAATCAGAGAGTAATCATCAAGACATGGAGCTCCTGGGAACTATCCATGCGGACGGATATGATCTTACCCCTAAAACCTATAAGCGTTTGCGAAAACTGGCAACATATTCAAGGTATTCTATCGGGGCGTCTCTCATGTTGATCGTTATCTCGTTGATCCTCTTTGGACTCGGCCTGCAAAACGCTCATACGGCCAGGCTCTATGAAGACAAGGTCCAGGAAGCGCAGGGCATATATATGCAGAACCTGCAGACGCTGGAGAGAGATTACAAGGTACTCTGCACGGAATTGGACTTCACAAATATCAATGAAATCATAAGCATGTATAATGATTTCGAGGCCGAGCCGAAACTCTATACCATCCTCGGCACCATCACCCGGCATGTACCCGAAAATTCCTCGCTGACCAGGATCGAGGTCTCTCGCCCCGGCATCGACGTGAACACCAAAGAGCGTATTGTCAGGGATGAGAGCATGCCCCGATATTCAACCCAAACCCATTCGCTCCACGTGAAAATCGATGGGCTCATCGAATCCCCCTATCCTCTCTCCAAAAAGACCTTTTCAAGATTTCTATCGAATATTCAGGAAACATACACGGTGAACAACGCCACGTTCCAGAATACTCAAGAATCTGCAAGCTTTTCGGTGGAGTGCGAGACAAAACTATGAGATATTTCAGGATCGCCATTATCATAGGAGTTCTCGGCATCTTGAGTATCACCTCTTCATATTACTATTATCGATCCACACAAGTGCAGATTCAGTATAACCAGATGAAGTTTCAGACAGTTGTACAGATGCGCTCGGAAAGAAAGCTGTATGGAGAGAAGATAGATGCACTGAAAGAGTACGGCAAGAAGCTCGTTGCCATATCACGGGAAAGAAAGACAAACGTGGATTATGACATCACGCTTGTAGATCATAACCTGGACACACTCCGCTCCAAGATCATATCCACGTACGGCGAAGGGCTCTTTTTCCTTCAAAGCGCAACCCTGGAGAGCGGCTCATCCGGGATACGACTTGCGGTAAAGGGATTCAAGATGGGAGACAACGGCAATGGCAATTGACAAAAAGATTCTCTTCCTGCTGGGCATGCCCGCTGTTGCAGTGCTTATGTGCTTCATGATTCATATGGCCATACCGACACAGACCGATTTTATCCCTGACAGACCTGAGTTTCTCACCTATGTCGATCAGTTAAACCTGTACTCACAAAAGCTTCAGGAGCCTGCCGCCTCTGATCCCATCAGGGATGTCTTCCATCGTAACGGCCGCGAAGACCACCCCATTATTGTGAGTATGATCGTAAAGAATGGCTCGGGCAGCTACAGTATCATCAATGGAGGGAAGATGAGTATCGGAGACAGGACAGACGCCTTCCGGCTTGTGTCCATAGACACGGATTCAATAACGGTTGCCTACTACAACGGTGCCAGGGAGACAGTTTATGTCAACGTATATTAGATCCATCCTGGCCGTGGTGTGTATCGTCCTTCTGTCCGGATGTGCCACTGACAGGCTCATGGAAAAAGAGGATTTTTCTATAGAAAAAGAATCATCCTCTCTGGCCCCTGTGCAGCCAAGAGACCTCCCTGAAATAACACCTGAGGTGCTCACAGCGGAAAAGCCGGGCCCGCTTGAGGGGAAAACCATCACCCTGACGGCAAAAAATGCCCTCTTCACCGACATATTCGGTGCCATTGCCGAGATAGCAGGGCTCGATCTCGTTATCGATTCCAGGATTGCACGGGAACAAACCACTGAACCGTTGATACCCGAGGCCGGCCAGACAGCCAAAGGACAGGAAACAGCTCAGCAGGAACAAGCAGCGCCCCAGAATACCCTGGTAACCCTTGCCCCCATAACCATCGCATTCAATGAGACACCCCTTGAAGAAGCCCTTGAGAACATCACGGCATCTCTTCATATATTCTATGAGATCAAGGGAAACACCCTGTTCATAAAAGGCACCACCTCGAGAATCTATCACCTCAATTTCCTGTCTTCGCAAAAAGAGACCAGGATCTCCGTAGGCGGTGATGTTCTCGGCAGCAGCGGCAATGGGAGTGATTCGGGGAGGAACCCGCTCACCGGTGAATTTTCCATCAAGGATACCACCCCCACCTCAAGCAGCGATATCTATACCCAGATCGAAGGGGTCATTAAGTCTTCACTGTCGCCTCAGGGGAGCTATTCGCTCAACAGAGCAATCGGTTTTCTCGAAGTCAACGACAAGAGGGATTCCATTGACCGGATCGATGGGTATTTGAAAACCCTCAAGAGATACTACAATTCCCAGGTCCTCATAACGGCAAAAATCCTCGAGGTTACCTTGAGTGATTCATCGAAATACGGAATAGACTGGACAAGCATTCACGGCAATATCAAAGATTATGCATTCAATCCCATCCAGCAGACCCTTGCGCTGCCGACCGACACCCTGGTTCCTGCGCTCGAGATACAGGTGCATAATGCAAAAAACGGCTTTGATGCAACCATGAACGCCCTGGAAGAATTCGGCAACATCAAGGTCCTGTCCAATCCGAGGATCAGGGTCACGAACGGCCAGCCTGCGCTGATCAGCGTCGGCACCAACACCTCGTATATCAAAGAGATCAAGCTGACGACCACCACCACTGAAGGGGGAACTACCATCACCACACCTGAAGTGGAGATCGGTTCGATCTTCGACGGCATCATGCTCGGGGTGCTGCCCAATATCGACCTGGAAACCAACCAGGTAAATCTGAGCATTACCCCCATCAAAAGCAGAGTGGTGGATCTGCTGGAAAAGGACATCAGAGGAGATCTCTACACACTGCCCTCCATAGATCTCAAGGAGGCATCAACCCAGATCAGGGTGCAAAGTGGCAACGTCGTAGCACTCGGAGGACTTATCAGCAAAAATCTGAGTGATGAGAGAAAGAGCATTCCTGTTCTCGGCGATATCCCGTATCTGGGCTATCTCTTCTCTCAGAAGTCCAAGGCTGTGGAAACCAACGAACTGGTGATCCTCCTGGAACCGATAATCATAGAACAATAAGCACTGCTCTTGGCCATGAGATCGAGGGAGAGTACAGTCCGGAAAGAAGGTGATTCTCCATCACAACACCCTCCTCATGAACCAACCAAGCAACTAATTGAATTTGTTGGATCTTATTATATGGTTCATTATTGATATAATTCTTTCGATCATCTCCGGCGATTCGCCGGCTCGCAATAAGCCCCGTAGACGACGTGGGGGCGATAATGCGTCCATTCCCGCATCAGTGGCAGTTATGAATCCCTGCGTCTCCTCAGCACCTGCATCAGGCCCTTATCCGGCTGTCCGGGGATGTCTCCGA
>CAYRCP010000043.1:0-11281 GCA_964422755.1 uncultured Bacteriovoracaceae bacterium
CCTCTTTGGTGTTAATCCTGGATTTATGATAATATTCAAAGTGCTTGAGGTAGTTGCAAAGATCACAGGTGAAAGTCAGCCCCGTCTTGCGAGGGAATGACAATTGTAGACTTGTGCAAGCCATTTTATTTGAAATTATGTATTATTTGAAGGGGGATGCTATGGATATCAAAGGCGTTCAATTCCAGGAGGATTGTTCATGGGACAGTGCCAGGGAATGTATCGTGTTCTGCGCCCATATAGGCAAAAAGAAGATACCATGTGCCGTGAGCAAACATGCCCTTAATGATTATTTCCTGACGAAAAACACCAAAATAAAGGCAATGGAAAATTTTAAGACCCACATGAAAAAGATCCATAATATTGCAAAGAGATTAATGGCAGACGATGTCTTTGATGACAACAATGAGGTCGTCATTTACACGGAAGACCTTATTTGAGCAGATAAACCATGTTGGAGTAACAGGTAAGGCATTGGGCTTCGGTTTTAACTACGCCCGGACAATTCGGCAGGATGGCAGAATTGGACGCACCGATGGATGCGCGCTTAGGGCGAGGTCAATGGATGGACCGAGTCACAAGCGGGGCGTCCGGGTTCCGGGTTAAAGAACAAAGACCTTCATTTTTGAAGCTCGGATTGGTCAAAAAAATTGAAATTTTACCATTCTCACTTTATTCAAGCCTGATTCCACACAGCTTTCGCAACGCTGAAAAGCGGATCTATCACCAATAATACGTTGACCGTCTCTGTCTTCCTTTTCACTGGAGTGCCAGACAGGTGTTAAGCACTCAGAGCAAATCGTCTCCTTCACGTCACCAGAGCCAACAGCCGAGGGTCCCTTGTCAGCCCTAGGACAGTTCAAGACAGGCCTGCAGTGGCGGCGTTTTGGTCCCGGAAAAGAGGTATGAAAAGGTGTGCATGTCTTGAAAACCTGAAAGACCTCGTTATTTCTTAGGTATAGATCACGCTTTGATTTTGTATGTAATCCCAAAAAGGATCTCTCACCAATGAAAAAAATAATGTCATCCATACTATGGCTTCTTGCCCTTGCAGCATGTGTATCCTCGCCCGAAGAAACAAGCCCTGAGCTGAACGTCGAAATCCCCCGGACCTGGTCGTCCACACCGGTGCAGGCAGAAGGTGGAATAGATATGTGGTGGACGCAGTTTGGTGATGAAAATTTAGATAACCTCGTAGCGATCGGGCTCAATAACAATTATGATCTCATGGCAGCTCTTGCCAGGCTCGATGCCGCAGTTGCACGGGCCCGCATCGTGGGAGCAGACCTGTCGCCGCAGATTGACGGCAGCTTTGCGGCATCGAGGCGCAAGCAGAACTTTGCAGGTCTTCCCTTCTCGGGAGGCACTGGTGATGCCGCAAGCACTACAAGCAATTCCTTTGGGGTTTCACTCAACTTAAGCTGGGAAATCGATTTGTGGGGACGTCTCAGGGCGGCAAAGAGCGCAGCCCTTGCAGATCTGGAACTCTCCATGGCTGACCTGGAAGGATTCCGGCTGTCTCTTGCAGGTCAGATCGTCAAGGCATGGTTCGCTTCGGTAGAGGCAAGAGAACAGCTTGCGCTGGCCGAGGCAACCTATGAAAACTATCGTCTGACCTTTGACCAGATACGCAACAGATATGAGCGCGGTCTTCGATCGTCTCTGGAGCTTCGCCTTGCCGAATCGAATGCCGCAAATGCGCAGTCCCTCGTGTACCTCTGGCAGAATCGACTCCAACAAAGCAACCGACAGTTAGAGACCCTTATCGGCAGATATCCCTCCGATACGGTGAGGGTGAGCAAAACCCTTGTGCCGATCGAGGATCATGTCCCTGCAGGTATTCCCGCGGATATTATTCACCGCAGGCCGGATCTGGTGGCAGCGGAAAGACGCCTGGCTGCTTCCCGGGCCCGCCTTGAGGAGTCGAAGAGCGCATTGTATCCCAGGATCAGCCTGACCGCATCCGGCGGAAGGTCCAGCGAGGATCTCGATAATCTCCTCGATGGCGACTACACTGTCTGGGGTCTTGCAGGCAACCTTGTCCAGCCGATTTTCCAGGGTGGAAGACTGCGGGCGGGAGTAGACCTTGCCCGGGCACGTGAGGACGAGGCTGTAGCGCAATATGCGCAGCAGGTGCTCAAGGCATATGCAGAGGTGGAATCATACCTGCATGCAGAGCTTTTTCTCTTCCGTCAGGAAAAGGCCCTGCAGATCTCGGCGAGCCAGGCCTTTTCTGCCCGCGACCTGGCCGAAGAACGCTATGCCTCGGGGCTGGCGAATTATATCGCGCTGCTGGAAGCACAGCGCAGGGCCTTCAGTGCACAGAGCCAGCTTTTGAGTGTTCGCCGTCAGAGAAACGATACCAGGGTGGATTTGTATCTGTCCCTGGGCGGCGGGTTTTCCAGGGAGGAGATCATTGGACAGGAAAATATCCGGGAGTAAGCAGGTGATGAATACAAAACTCAGGGTAATTCTGCCGTTCCTGATCATTGCCGCAGGTCTTGCAGGCGCGGTTATCATGGTGAAATCACGGCCCGGGGTAAAGCCGGAAGAGGTGACGTTTTCCCCTCCTGTGGTGCGCGTGCGCGATGTCTTTTTTCAGGATGTGCGCATGGAGGTCAGGTCCCAGGGAACCGTGGTGCCAAGAACCCAGAGTAATCTGGTTTCCCAGGTCTCCGGGGAGATAATCGAGATTTCCGATTCTTTTGCCGCAGGAGGGTTCTTTGATGCAGGCGAGATGCTTGTACGGATTGACCCGCGGGATTACGAGTATGCAATCAAACGGCTCGATGCCGAGATTGCACAGGCCAAGGTCATGCTCGCCCGGGAAGAAGAGGAGGCAGCTCTGGCACGCCTTGAATGGGAGCGTGTGGGCAAAGGCCGGAAACCCAGCCCGCTTGTGCTGCGCGAGCCGCAGCTTGAAGAGGCGCGGGCAGTACTGAGAGCTACGCAGGCCTCGCTGGATCAGGCACGGCTGAATCTGAAGAGAACTATTGTCAGCGCCCCGTTTTCCGGCAGAATCCGTGATAAAAACGCAAATATCGGCCAGTATGTGACCACCGGCCAATCATTGGGAACAATCTACGCAGTCGACTTTGCCGAGATCCGGCTGCCGGTAGCCGATGCTGAGCTTGCCTACCTTGATATCTGTCTTGACGCGCAAACAAAGACCCTTACCTGTCCGGTCCTCGATGTCGTCCTGAGTGCGGATTTCGCCGGCAGCACGTACCAGTGGCGAGGAAGCATTGTCCGGGTGGAAGGGGCGATCGATCCAAAGACACGCATGGTGCATCTCGTGTGCAGTGTTTCCGATCCGTATGGCAGAAAAACACGGGTCGAAAGGCCTCCTCTGGCTGTGGGCATGTATGTTCAGGCCGTTGTTATGGGACTCCTTGTGCAGGACGCTGTCGTGCTTGACCGGTCTGTACTGCGTGGACAAGACCGCGTTCTGGTGGTGGACGATCAAAACAGGCTTCACTACAGGAACGTAGCAATCCTGCGCAAAGATGCCAGAAAGGCTGTGATCTCATCGGGTCTTCAACCGGGTGAGCGGGTCATCATCTCCCCTTTGGCTGTTGTGGTCGAGGGTATGGAGGTGCGGGTTCTGGATGAGACCGGTGCTGAAAAAAGCGCCCGGGGAGACGGAGCGACCCAATGAACAGGATTCTCGAATGGTTTGCCGCAAATCCGGTTACGGCCAACCTGACCCTGATCCTCGTCATAGCGGGAGGGCTTCTTTCCATAATATCCATAAAACAAGAAGTCTTTCCCGAGATTTCCTCCGACATCATCATCGTGAGTGTCATCTACAAGGGGGCAGCACCTCAGGAGATCGAAGAAGGTGTATGCATCCGCATAGAAGAGGAAATCCAGTCTTTGGAGGGGATCAAGCGAATTACCTCCCGGGCATCCGAGGGGCTTGGAACGGTCAGTATCGAGCTTTTGCCCGGCACCGACATGTCAAAGATGCTCGACGATGTCAAGGCGAGGGTGGATGCGATTGACACCTTTCCCGAGGAAACGGAAAAACCCGTCATCCAGGAGGTGCTCAACCGTCGCCAGGTCATCAATGTGGCCTTGTCGGGCGACACAGACGAGAGAAGTCTCAAGGTACTGGCCGATACTATCAGGGAAGAGATCCTGGATCTGGAGGGAATTACCCAGGCCCAGGTCACGAGTGTTCGGCCCTATGAGATCTCTGTAGAAGTCTCTGAACAGACGCTGCGCCGGTATGAGCTGAGTTTTGACGAGGTGGTCCGGGCGATCCGCCGGTCATCCCTGGACCTGCCTGGCGGGTCGATAAAGACGCCAGGCGGTGAAGTGCTTCTTCGCACAAAGGGACAGGCATACTCGGGCAGGGAGTTTGAACAGATCGTACTGCGGGCGCTGCCCGACGGCACGCGGATCTTACTGGGTGATGTTGCGAATGTGGTGGATGGGTTTGCCGAGACAGATCAGCACGCCCGGTTTGATGGAAAGCCTGCCGCACTTATCCAGGTTTTTCGTGTGGGGGACGAGGATGCGATCCAGGTGGCGGATGCGGTAAAGGCTTATGTGGAAAAGGCCGGGCAGCGCATACCGGCCGGGATCGAACTGACTATCTGGAGCGATTACTCCCGGCTTCTTAAAAGCAGAATAGATCTCCTGCTAAGAAACGGGCGCAGCGGGCTCATTCTCGTGTTTATCATCCTGACGCTCTTTCTCAGGGTGCGGCTCGCCTTCTGGGTTGCCCTGGGGGTCCCTTTTGCGTTTCTCGGTGCGATCTGGATAATGCCGGTCTTCGATGTATCGGTAAACATGATATCGCTGTTTGCCTTTATCCTGGTGATCGGAATCGTCGTGGATGACGCAATCGTCGTGGGCGAGAATATATTTACCGAGATGGAATCCGGCAAAAAAGGGGTGCAGGCGGCTACCAACGGGGTGAAGAGGGTTTTTGTTCCGGTGATCTTTGCGGTGCTGACAACCGTTGCAGCCTTCTGGCCGCTGCTGAACGTGGAAGGTGTCATCGGAAAAATCATGCGCTTCATCCCGGTTATCGTGATCCTGACACTCATATTCTCTCTTTTCGAAGCGCTTTTTGTCCTGCCTGCGCATCTCGGCCACCTGAAGTTCGTTGAGCAGAAAACGCACACAGGTATTCAAGACGTATGGGTCCGCTTTCAGAACAGGTTCGACCGGCTTTTTCTCCGGTTTATTGACAGGGCCTACCGGCCGAGCCTGAGATTGGGGCTGCGGCTGCGGTACATCACGTTCGCTGTCGGCATAGCCATGCTCCTTTTGACCCTCGGCATGCTGGGCGGCGGGTGGATCAAGTTTGTCTTTTTTCCCAGTATCGATGCCGACAATGTAGTGGCCCAGCTCACCATGCCGCTGGGTTCGCCGGTTGAGGTCACGGAAAAAGCTGTCAGGCTCCTGGAGAAAACCGCTCATGAACTCGACAAAGAGTTCGACACCGAGGATCTTGTCCGCCACACCCTTGCCTCCATCGGCGAGCAGCCCAGCAAGAACGAGACACAGGGGCCGTTCGCCGGGGAAGAGATATTCACGGGCTCCCACCTGGGTGAGGTAAATATCGAGCTGAAACCGTCCGAAGATCGTACGGTAAGCAGCATAGAGGTCGCCAACCGGTGGAGGGATCTCACCGGAGAGATACCTGGTGCGGTGGAGCTTGTTTTTGTCAGCTCGCTGTTCTCGACAGGAGAACCCATCAACATCCAGTTTGCAAGCTCAAATTGGGATGCCCTGCGTGAGGCAGGCCGAAAACTCAAAGAAAAACTTGCAGATTATCCCGGAGTGTATGACATTGCCGACTCCTATCGGGAAGGAAAGCAGGAAATCAGGCTGGATATAAAGCCCGAAGCCGAGTCGCTTGGCCTCGGCCTGTCAGATCTGGGCAGACAGGTAAGGCAGTACTTCTACGGAGAAGAGGCCCAGCGTATTCAACGAGGACGTGACGAGATACCCGTGATGGTGCGGTACCCGGCTCATGAGCGAAGGTCTCTCGACAATCTTGAAAACTCGTTTATCAGAATGCCCGGGGGCATCGAGGTGCCGTTTTCTGTTGCCGCAGATGCCCTGCTCGCACGCGGATATTCAACAATCGAGCGCACAGACCGGAACAGAACGCTGAATATTACCGCTGATGTCGATGAGAGCAAGGCAAACGCAAATGAAATTTTAGCCGAGGTAACCGTGAATGTTCTTCCTGCCCTGCTGGAGAACTACCCGGAGGTCAGCTATTCTCTCGAGGGGGAAAATCGCGACCAGAAAGATGCCCTCGACAGTTTAAAAACCGGTTTTGCATTTGCCCTGATAGTGATCTATGCCCTGCTTGCAATACCCTTCAAGTCATATCTTCAGCCACTCATTGTCATGGCCGTGATCCCTTTCGGGATCGTGGGGGCCATATGGGGGCACATGATTATGGGGTTGAATCTTACGATCCTGTCAATGTTCGGGCTGGTGGCACTGACCGGCGTAGTTGTCAACGACAGCCTCGTCATGATTGACTTTATCAACAGGTACCGGGCATCGGGGCATTCAATTGACGAAGCGATCCGCGAGGCCGGTGTGTCCAGGTTCCGGGCGATCACGCTCACATCGCTCACCACTTTTGCTGGCCTCACACCTCTTTTACTCGAAAAAAGCCTGCAGGCCCAGTTCCTCATTCCCATGGCTGCGTCTTTAGCGTTCGGTGTTATTTTTGCGACCTTTATCACGCTGATGCTCGTGCCGGTCAGCTACCAGATCATGGAGGATCTCAGGACGGTTGGCAAAAAAATCCTGGGGAAAAATGCCGGAGAAGAATTCGACCATCACAGAAATGAGTAGGATGATCGTGAACGAACGTCATGAAAGACGATGCTTTCGATGATCACAATGAAAACCCAGGGAACGTGCTAAAGAAGGATTGATGGTTTTCTGATCGAATTAATCTCCAGTGATTTCTCAACTGTCCATAGTTCATAGACGTTCCCTGGTTTTCTCCAGCAATTTATGATCTTGGAAGACAGGTATATTTCTGATAGTTTATTTTCACTACTGACGCTGCCCGGAACCACCGACGTTGCTATGAGATAAACAGATTTCCATCGGCACCTGCACGCATCAACTCATCAAGATAACCTGTCATGCAGAATTCAGGAGCCGTGGAGCCTTTGTGGACGGATATATTCAAGAGAGGAGGACTGGAAACCATGAGGATGGAATTCTTAAATGGCGCAAGGTGCATGTGGATTGTCTGCCTTTGTCTTGTTCTGAGTGGAAAGATTATCGTCTGCAGCAGCAGTTCCAGCAATCACAGCCAGACATAAAAAAACCATCAATTCTAAAAGAGTCAACGGCAGACTTGATAAGCATTCCTTTGAGATTACATCAGCGAATGGAGGGCGTAATTGAATATTGAGTGGTTAAAAAGATGTCAAAAATAATTATCGGGGTACATGGGTTGGGGAATAAACCTCCGGAGGAAATTCTGCGGCAATGGTGGTGTCAGTCCCTTCGTGAAGGTTTCAGGCGGATTGATAAGCCCCAGGTTTTCTTTGATTTTGAATTGTTTTACTGGGCAGAGATCGTCCATGAAAAACCGCTAGACATTAATAGTACTGATCCAAAAGATCCGTTGTTCCTGGACGAAGCCTATAATCCCGGAAGAAAAATATCTGAAAATCAGCACTCGCCAATCCGGCAAAAACTGAGGGGATACATTGAGAACCAAATGGATAACTTGGTTCTCAATGAGGACATGACCCTGAATTTTTCATCGATTACAGACAAATTCATAAAGCGCTATTTTAAAGACATGGAAGCGTATTATGCTCTTAGCGATCCCGATGAAAACTCTGAAATCAAATTCCGCCGTCACGAGATCAGAAACCGCCTGGCAGATACTCTTCGAAGACATAAAGGCAAGGATATTCTTTTATTAAGCCATTCCATGGGGTCAATAATCGCTTATGACGTATTGTTTCACACGGCGCCCGATGTTCCGATCGATACGTTCATAACTGCAGGATCGCCACTGGGATTGCCGGTGATTGTCGGACGAATATTCGCTGAACAACAGCTCAGCGCCACCAATTTTGATAAAATACGGACCCCTGAAAATGTAAAACACAACTGGTTCAATTTTACCGATCCGAACGATATGATTGCCTTTGACGCAACGCTGAATGACGATTACGCTGAAAATTCAGCAAATATCCGAGCCGTTGATATTATGGTGAAAAATGATTTTGAGAATCGAGGGATCAGGAATCCGCATAAAAGTTTCGGTTACCTGAGAACACCGGAAATGGCGCAGGTGATTTACGATTTTCTGCACCACGGACAGTCAGGGTTTATTCAAAAATTGAATGATAAAGTAAACCGCTGGTTCTCGGATTTCATTGAGAAGTACAGATAACCTGATGAGAGTTATTTTTTCTGGTACCAAACTAAGAGTTTAACCAGTGCACATTATTTACACGTTGAGATGGTCTTCTTTTTTATAGATTACGTGCCCTAATGAGGAATTGCCTGATACTGCACATAATCCTTGAAGATATAGAGTCTCTCGAGTCCATAAAATGACAAATTCCTGCTGAAATAACTCGGCACCGGACCCAAGGAGGTACATTTCGTTGGTGCGAGCAAAGAAATGAATAAAAACATATAAATAACTATGATAAAGAATCCATTATCCCAACTATAGTAAACTGACATGGGTAACATTCCAACAAAGAGATATGATAGAACACCCTCCTTTGGGTAATAAAAAAGGGGGCCTTTTTGAAAGGCCCCCTTGTGTTTTATTTCGATTGCTTTATGAAATATCAGCTGTTTTCGTTGTTCAATCTGCTCCTATATCACCGGCTCATGTTTACGAGGATGACAATTCCTTACTGAAACAATTCATCTGCTGCATCACGAGCTGCATCGAGCCACGCCGATATACCCCCCTCCATTGTGGTTTCCTGCGCGGCACGCACAATCTTACCGGTACTTACATCCACGAGCCTCAGGTCAATGCGCATGACATCACCGAGCACCTGATAGGCGCCGAATATCATCTGGTTTGCACCTGCGATCTTTCCTATGCGCAGCCGGGTGTTCTCATCTGCTAGGTCCGAAGATCCGAGGTTCAGCTCTTCGAGCACAAGGAGGAGTTGCTGGCGTTCCACCACCTGGTACGATCCTTTGTCCCTGATCGCCTCCATCACCCCGGACGTGAGGATCTGTCCCAGGTCAGGACGGGAAGATTTATCGTAATTCAGCTCTTCCAGATCCCAGACAGCGACGGCAGGCGGACCGGTTTGCTTCGGGGTTGTTGCACATCCTGAAAACAGGATCAGGGAGACAAAAAAGGACCAGAACAATGTGCGCTTTAGCAGCATGGTCTTATCCTTTAATGAGCGTCTCGTCGATCTTTTCCACTGCCTTGTCATCAGCTTTGACGGGCCGTTCCTGATCGATTATCCTGCAGTAGGAAATGTCCGGCTCAACACTTATTACCTCGAGCCCGGCAATGTTCTTCGCAGCCTGCTGAAGTTTCTTTCCCTTGTATTCGATGGGATCCTGTTCTTCAATCACCGCAAAGCTGCTGCCCATGACCACGCCCTGGTTTGATCCGAGGTTGATCATAACCTTCTCGCCAGTCACATTCACCACATAGGCCTGCAGAGGATAGGTCGTCATGACCGAAGTGAGTATTTCCCTGTTGAGCCGGTGAAGATCTTTTTTCAGGGAGGCATCTGTATTTAATTCCCGGTTGATCACCTCGGGGATGGCTGTTGTTTCCGTATCGATGAGCCGCAAGCTGAGCATCGTGCCTTCAGGCATGTGCAGCAGCGAACCCGTTCCGATAATCTTTGCCGCGAGTACTCGTCCGAGGCGAAGGGCGGTTTCCGGGTCAGCCAGTTCCGAAGAACCGAGATTGAGTTCCTCTAAGAGGCGTTCGATAACGACACGTTCAACCACCTGCACCCTGCCGGAGGCATTCAGCTCATCGGCGAGCTGGGTGGTCAGGACAACTGACAGGCCGTCACGTTCACTTAAACCCCCTGTTTCGGCAAAATCAACAAAGGAGAGTACCATGGGGCGGGATGTCCAGGTGTCTTCAGGCGACGTAATAAAGATCTTTTTTTGTGAACGATACCGCTCAGAGAGTTCCTTGACCAGTTTGTCTACACGTTCCCTGTTCTTGGAATCGTTTTGCAGGGCAATCATCTGCGCAGCCCTCTTGGCAAGGGCTGATGCAAAGACATCATCTTTATCAAGAGACTGCCCCTGGTTGTACATGCCCAGGGCCTTGTCCCACTTGCCCTCTTTTTCGTATGTGACTCCCTTGTTGGCCATGGCCTCAACATAATACGGGTCTATCTGTACAGCCTGGTCATAGAGATCGCGGGACTGCTGATAGTCTCCAATGCTTGCATAGAGCCGGCCGAGCTTGTTATACGCCCCTGCCTTCTGAAAGTCCTCGGCACCAGGGTTCTGCACAGCCTTGGCATATTCTGCCTGGGCCTGGGCTTTTTTGTTCTGCGAGTAGAGGACATCTCCTTTGACGGTATGGATATATGACCTCTCCGGTGCAGCACTTTCAACTGCTGAGGCGAGTTCAACGGCCTTTTTTGATTGACCTTTTGCCGCATACACGCCTGCAAGGCCTTCCTTGCCCAGGATTTCTCCCTGGCCTGTTCCTTTAGCCATTGCCGTAAACGTCTTTTGAGCTTCGTCCAGCTGGCCTGCTTTGAGTGCGGCATACCCTTTGATCATTTTTGCCCTGGTGTCTTTCGGGTCTTTTTTTACGGCTTCATCACTCAGCGCCTGGGCGATAACAATCTGTTTCTGCTGCAATTTCCTCTCGGCCAGTTTGACAAGCATTACATTTGTTGTCTTGCCGCCGCCCTGGAAATAATCGAGGAGTTTGAGCTTAGGACCTAAAATGCAGGTGGTGGGCAGTACAAGCCTTGCCTGATATTTATCGCTCACTCCGGCATCGTCAAGGAGGATTGGGAATGTGGGGTTTGTTTTCTTTACAAAATCCGACACACTGTCCTTATGAGAGCGCGTGATGCCCCATACTTTCAGGTCCGCGGTTTGATATTTCTTCGCCAGATTGTCCAAGGTAAGGAGGCTTTCCTGGCTCGGCCGTGAAGCAGCATCAAAAAAGTAGATGATGATCATAGGCTGGTCTTTCATCGCTTCCAGGTCGTAGGTCTTCCCATCCATACCTTTCAGGTCAAAGAGCGGAACCGGTTCTCCCTCTTTGACCTGTGAATATCCTGTTCCGGCCATA
>CAYRCP010000044.1:0-11257 GCA_964422755.1 uncultured Bacteriovoracaceae bacterium
AGATGCTCTGGTCCGCTGGAGGTATGTCTCCAGATCAATAAGGGTGCCGATTATACGCTCAAGCGGGGGACAGGGAGAAAGATCGACCTGAAAGAAGCCATGAATATCCTGAGGCTCTCGGAAGAGGCAGGCCTTGTGCATGTAACGGAAAACACGCAGGGAAAAAACAATGTCATCTGCAATTGCTGCAACTGCTGCTGCGAGATGCTGCGATTTGCGAAAGATACCAAGACCAAAGGGGTACTTGCGCCGAGCCGTTACCAGGCAGAGGTCGACGAAAGCGAATGCACCGTTTGCGGCATGTGCGTTGATATTTGCCCGGTCGAGGCAATCACCACAGATGGTGACGAGACGGCCCAAATAGACGTTCAGGACTGTATCGGCTGCGGTCTGTGTGCCTCGACGTGTCCGTCCGGTGCAATCTCGCTGAAGGATATCAGGTCAGAGGATTTCATCCCGGCATAGCGTTGTTTATCAGGGGGCGAGCAGCTGGATAAAGGTTGAGAGCAGATTATAGTCAAACTCGTACAGGGTTTCTTTCTGCATGAGTTTCAAGGCCTCATAAGGAGTGATGGAGCCTTTATACGGCCTGGTACTTGTGAGGGCATCAAAGGTGTCTGCAATGGCACAGATCCGTGCACACGGGTGAATAGTGTTGCTTTTTTTTCCGAACGGATACCCTGTGCCGTCCAGCTGTTCATGGTGCTGGAGTGCTATATAGGCAGCCTCATCCGTGAGATGACCGGTCTCCATGAGTATCGAATACCCCCATTCAGGATGCATCTTCATGACGACCCACTCATCCTCGGTGAGTTTGCCGGGCTTGTTCAAGACCTCCAGAGGAATCCTCGATTTCCCGATATCATGGAGAAAATAGCCGTAGCTCAGTTTCTCCATGTCCATATCGAGCCTGCTGCCGTTGCTGTTATTATATCTCACCGCCAAAGCAGTGGCGAATATCCCAACATTCACGCTGTGCGTATACGTGTAGTAATCATGCTGGGTGATGGTAAAGAGATCCTTCAATATCTCCTCATTGTGCATGATGTTTTTCAGCATGGGCTTTACCGACTTTTTGATCTCGTCGAGATGCTCGGCCTGGGGGTCTTCGAATGCCTGCTTCATGGTATCTGCCGAGGTACGATAGAAGGCATCGGCCTTTACCTTTGAGGGAACATCCGGGTTGCTCAGAATCTTATCGATATGTTGTGCCGTGTATTTGTCGAGCTTTTTTTTGTCTTTTCCCCGGACATAAAACCGTGCGATCCCTTTTTGCCGTATCTCCTGGAAGTGCTCGGAAGTATAAATGATATCTCTTGGAAGGTAGACCTCGAGTTTGTCCTTGTGCTTTATGTACAGGTCGGCGGATATTTTCTCGTTGATCTGCATGATGTCCGCCGGTACTGGTCGAAAAAACAACATACCCGTATTATCGGAAAGTTTGAGCTATAAAATAAGCGAACTTTAAGGGTTTCTTTACTCAGAAACCCCGGCAGGAAGAGGATTCTTCTGATAAAGCCACTCATTGATACGGCCCAGCTTCTCGGGCCATTTCCCGACAATGCGTTCCCCCAGAAAAATTGCATACAGCGAGTTGAAAAGCTGAAGCCCGGTTTCCATCAGATACATCCGCTCGAAAAACACGGCTTGAAGCTCGGCTTCAGGATCCGTGATCTCATCTTTTTCGATCTTTACCGGTGGACAGGTATACGTGCCGAACGCAAAGATATCCCCCTTGAGATTCAGCTTCCACTTGAGGTCGTCCTTCTCGAAATACACCACCGCTTCCGTGATGTTTTTCCCGTTCTGAATGGCCCTGCGCGCCTCGGTGAAATCCTTCTGAGGCCCGACAATGGAGCTCTTCCTCACACCGTCTTCGTGATCCTCCACAAGGACAAACCGGTCATAGAGGTAACTGATAAAATGATCATCAAGGGGAGCAGGCCCTGGTTGATTTACCCGGTACTCTGAAGACCCCTTGGATGTCTGGAACATGAGCCACAAAAGAAAATCCCATCCGAGCCACTTGTTCTTCTTGATCTGGAGGAGCACGTCATTCGAAGATGCCAGGTTCACCCTGTCGAGCGCCTGGTGAAGGTCTTCTTCCAGCACCATCTGGGCCCGGCTTATGGGATGAACGGGAATAAGGGAGAGCCCTTCGAAGGTCTTGCCAAACTCATCTTCCACCAGATCGAGCACCTTGGTAGAAATGCTCGATACGGATACGATCTTTTTTTCCGTATTCCACAGGACATCGTAGACCGATGGGGAGGGAAGGGTTTTGGTCAGCAGGGATGCCTGGATGGCATCGCGCATTTCCGCCTTGCGCGACCCCGGGACGCGGGAGAGCTTGGGACGTTCTTTGAGCCACTGCGAGCACTCCTGTTCCAGCAGATTCTTCAACAGCGCTGCAGGGACCTTGCGCTGGTCCTGCCTCAGGGTAAAAATGCAATAATCCTCATACTGAAAGTCCGCCACGCTGTCAAAATCGGCATTCATATAGTCGTCAAACTTCACCCATCCGGAGGATTCCGTATCAGGCGTGATATCGATCGGGATAAACTGGTTTTTTGCCAGGCACTCCAAAATCCACTGCCCCATATCACCCGCGGGCACATCGCCCTTGACCGTGTACTGATAGATGCTCACCGTATTCGACATGAATCCCATAGCTTGTCTCCTCCCAATCGTGCAAAAGCGTAGTTGAGATACACCAATGCCGATAAGAGGGCAACTCAAAAACCTCCCCGCAGATGATGAACCACACCAGACAAATATTGCCCCGCTTTTTTTATGCATGCGATTTCAATCACCTATAACTGACCGAGTTTTTTTGACAGATACGGCATTGCATGATAGCATCTCACAATCTTATTCAATGGTATGAACCCGTTGGCAAACGCTGGACACTGTTCCTTGAACCTGCTGCGGGGAATGAATCCTAAGCTTCTCGTCCGGCGACTTGTCCGGCGTAGCTAAAGGCGAAGCGAGAAGCTTGTGCGAAGACGGATTCAATTATTTATGCTTACAGGGGGAGCTTATGATTATCGACAGACCCGGCGCAATAATCGACAAGATCACCTTCCTGGGGAAAAGAGAATCCTGCATTTATCTGCTCGAAGACAGCGGTGAATACGCCATCTTAGGCGGGGGAATGACCTACATCATCCCTGATGTGATAAAACAGCTCCAAGAGCTCGGCATTGATGAGAAACGAATCACCCGGCTCATCATCCTCCACGCGCACTTTGACCATGTGGGGATTGCCCCCTATTTCAAAAAAAGCTGCCCCTGGATATCGGTATGTGCATCAAAAAAGGCGCAGCAGCGCTTCGGTGAACAAAGGACCATCGAGACCATTGTCAACCTTAATGCCATGCTGCTTGAGAATATCCCGGAAGCATCAATGGAAGATCTTTTGCCGGATCCCCCGGGCTTTGTCGTAGACGAGGTGCTTGGTGATGGGGATGTAATGCGCTGCGGGAATCTTCACCTCCAGGTCATGGAGGTGCAGGGGCACTCAACATGCTCCATAGCGGTCTATGTGCCGGAGATCAAGGCCCTGTTTGCCTCTGACGCAGGGGGAATCCTGTTTGAAGATACGATCTTCACTGCAGCTAACTCCAATTTCGATCACTATCAGCAGAGCCTGGAAAAAATGGCGAAGCTGGAGGTGGAGGCCTATCTCGCAGAACACTACGGTGCACTGACACTCGAGGATGCAAAAAATTTCCTGCCCCGATCCATCGAGTCTGCCAGGCAGACCAGGACACTGATCGAAGAGACCTATCAAGAAATTGGTGACGTGGGCGCAACCACCGAAAAGCTCACAGATATGTTCAGCCAGGAAAGTTCAGCATATTTTCTTCCGCGGGAGATCATGCAGATGGTGATCGGCCAGATGACAGGGTATATTGCACGAACACTGGATGCAGAAAAGAACTCACCCAGGCTCTGATGCCGGGGGAACCCCATGGTTCATCACATGGCTTGTCTGTCTCTAAAAAGTCAGTTTACGAGATGGAATGCCAACCTTACCCATGGACTCCCGGATGAGTTGTCGTTATAGTAGACATGGTAACATGTAATTACTCACGCAGTCAGGCTGAAGGGGGCAGAAGAGCACAACCAACGTACTTTGGCTGAAATATCTGATACTTGCACCAAACATAGCCTCAAAATGCGCTTTTCCCTAACAGTCTTGTCAGCCTTCAGCCTATCCGCCTGAGCAATATCAGGCAGGAATGGGAGGTATTCATCATGGCACTCTTTCTCGTTCAGCACGGCAAAAGCCTGCCAAAAGAGACAGATCCGGGTCAGGGACTTTCAGAGCAGGGGATTTCCGATGCAACACGCATTGCAGGTGTTGCTAAGGGATATGGGGTGAAGGTGGCGCAGATCATCCACAGCGGCAAGACGCGTGCACGTCAGACAGCGCAGATCATGGCCGATCACCTGACTCCGGGGAAACAACCAATGGAAACGGGCGGATTGAACCCGACAGATGACGTTATTTCATTCGCCCGGACCCTCTCACCGGACAAAGATCTCATGGTGGTTGGCCACCAGCCCTTCCTGCCGCGGCTTGCTTCCTATCTCATAACCGGTTCCCTCACCACGGAAGTTTTCAGGTTCCAGAATGCCGGTATTGTCTGCATGGAAAAAGAGCCCGGCACCGGGGCGTGGGTGATAATATGGACGCTCATGCCGGAGATTGGCTCAACCCCTTAGGGATTGGGCTTGGAGATGTGATGTCCGGCATATTCATCGGCACATCGGGCTGGAACTACGACCATTGGAAGGGGGCCTTCTACCCGCAGGACCGGCCGAAAAGCACATGGCTTTCCTACTACAGCGAGATCTTTTCAACAGTGGAGGTAAATGCAACGTTCTATCGCACCATGAACCCCTCCACGTTTGAGAAATGGAGACAGGGCACTCCCGAGAATTTTATATGGGCTGTAAAGGCAAACAGATTCATCACGCATATCAAAAGATTGCAGGATGTCACGGATTCCCTTCAGAAATTCTTCGCATCCGTGGATCTCCTTGGAGCAAAGCTCGGAGCAGTCCTCTTCCAACTCCCCCCGTCCCTGATATTTGACGCAGCGATATGTGAGTCGTTCTGTAAAGAATTACCCGAAGGAAAAAGATGCGTGCTGGAGGCCAGGCATCCAAGCTGGACCGGAAAGGAGGCGCTTGAATTACTTGAAAACAACGGCATTGCCTGGTGCATATCCGACACAGCGGGCAGATACCCGTACATGGAGGCAGTAACGGCAGATTTCATCTACATCAGACTGCATGGATCGACCACGCTCTATGCATCCGATTACACGCAAGATGAGCTCACTTCATGGGCCGAGAAGATACGGACCTGGAACAAAGACACCTTTGTGTACTTTGACAACGACTTCATGGGATATGCCCCCAAGAATGCGCAAAGGCTGAAAGAATTACTGGGCAGGCATCCTAGATAAAAAAACGGGTATGAGGTGTAAGATTTAAGGTATGAGGTTTAAGAATTAGGGAAGGAACAAGATATGGATTTATGGATTCGTGAATATACGACTCGAAATCTTCTTTTCCCAGTGCCTAGCGCCCAGTGCCCAGCGCCTTTTCTTTACCTTATACCTTACACCCTGTACCTCATACCCGTTTCTTACGGTGACCCATGTTTGAACCGTCATATATAAAGCTGCATCGGGAGGGGAGGCTCAAAGGAAGGATCGAGAAGGCCCTTGCCCTGCTGCAGGACTGTCATTTGTGCCCGCGTGACTGCGGGGTGGACCGCACCAGAGGTGAGCTGGGTTACTGCAAGACCTCCAGATATGCCGGGGTGGCGAGCTTCAACCCCCACTTCGGCGAAGAAGCTCCTCTGGTGGGCCGCTACGGTTCCGGGACCATATTCTTCAGCTCCTGCAACCTCTTGTGCAGCTTTTGTCAGAACTACGACATAAGCCATCTTCGGGCCGGTTCTGCCACCGGCCCTGCCGGGATTGCATCCATGATGCTCTCTCTTGCCGGCAGCGGCTGCCACAATATCAACTTCGTCACCCCCTCGCATGTGGTCCCCCAGATATTAGAGGCGCTTCCCGATGCCATTGAAGGCGGCCTTCATGTACCCCTGGTGTATAATACCGGGGCCTATGACACGGTGGATACCCTGAAACTCCTTGACGGGATCGTCGATATTTACATGCCTGATTTCAAGTTCTGGGAACAACGCCATGCAAAAACATACTGCGCTGCTCAAGATTACCCTGAGATTGCCAGGGCTGCCATAACGCAGATGCACGCCCAGGTAGGCGACCTCGCCATCGATAAAGACGGCATTGCGCAAAGGGGCCTGCTGGTGCGTCATCTGGTGATGCCCGGGGGCATTGCCGGCACCGGGGAGATCATGCACTTTCTCGCGCAGAAGATCTCACCGGACACCTATGTAAATATCATGGACCAGTACCACCCCTGTTTTCAGGCAGACCGGGACAGTACCATCAATCGCAGGATAACCGGCGAAGAGTACACCCGTGCCATTAAGGCTGCCCTGGACAACGGCATAAAAAGGCTGGATGTAATGCAGCACAGAGTTCTCCCGAGAATCCTGCATTAGAAGTCCTTCTTCTTCATCAAGGCCCCATCAACCGGTGAGCATCAGGGGGAGAATCTTGATTTTATCCGGCACGCACCCTATTTTAAAGTAAAGAAACCCATACTATTCAAGGCAATAAAAAGAGTGCAGATGAAGCTTACTGCAGCAAGGAGGACCCATGATGCAAAAGCATATGAGTTATTTTCCTGTCCTGGTATTTTCTGTCATATTTCTGCCAGGAGCATGGCTGGCATACAGCATCTCAACAGGTGACAGCGCTGACCAGCAAACAGCACTCACGCTCGGCACCATCTTTTTCGTCATAGCGCTCGCCATTGCCTCATCCGTAAAAATTGCAGATCAATGGAAGCGTGCCGTGGTTCTCAGGCTTGGAAAATTCAAGGAGATGAAAGGACCCGGGCTCTTTTTCATCATCCCGGTCGTGGATACGATCCCGTACTGGATCGATTTGCGGGTTATCACCACGTCATTCAGCGCAGAGAAGACTTTGACGAGCGATACTGTGCCGGTTGACGTCGACGCTGTCCTGTTCTGGCAGGTGGTTGACCCCGAGAAGGCAGCCCTTGAGGTGGAAGATTATCATGTTGCGATCAGCTGGGCCTGTCAGACCGCTCTGCGGGACGTTATCGGCAAGAACGATCTGTCGCAGATGCTCGTAGGCAGAGAGTCAATCGATCATGAACTCGAGAGAATCATATACGAGAGAACAATGCCCTGGGGCATCAAGGTCATTTCCGTGGAGATGCGTGATGTAAACATCCCCCCGGCGCTGCAGGATGCCATGTCCATGGTGGCACAGGCGGAGAGAGAACGCCAGTCACGGATAATCCTCGGTGATTCCGAGAGACAGATTGCCGTGAAATTCGAAGAGGCTGCCGAGACATACCAGAACAATCCCACGGCATTGCATTTGCGGGCAATGAACATGCTCTATGAGGGATTGAAGGAAAAGGCAACCCTCGTTATCGTACCGAGCTCTGCCGTAGACAGTATGCAGCTGGGGAGCATGGCAGGTATGACCGCACTCGCACAGAATCTTGCCCCGGAGATGGAGAAAACCCCGAAAGAAAAGAGTGGGAAAAAGGAATCATAATACCTCTTCTTACGGGCTTCCCGGAAAGGGTTCCATCACAGAGGAAGGGCATCGCAGGCAGTGGCAATGCTTTTCTCCTTGTAAGGCAAATGCATTGTGCCGTATTGGATTTTTTGTGTGGAAACAGGCTTGGGATATCGGGCAAATCAGTGATAAAGGAGTTGTGAGCAGGTCATGAGCTTATTTTCATGCTTTTCCAATGAGCGCTATCGATCACCCAGGGTCCCAGGAAACATTGACGGTGCTCTTGCCTCATTTGTTCCATCACTCCATTGCTCCGGCACTCCAGTACCACCCGAGCCGCTAAGGAAGATCGGGCCCATAGATCGTTGTTTTTTGACCATGAGGTTTGCAGCGTTATGACAAAGGCAAACAGACTCGGGGGTGAGATCAGCCCCTACCTTCTCCAGCACGCAAATAATCCGGTGGACTGGTTTGCCTGGAACGACGAGGCCTTCGACGAGGCTACAAAACAGGACAAGCCCATATTCCTGTCTATCGGGTATTCCACCTGTCACTGGTGTCATGTCATGGCACACGAATGCTTTGAGGATGAAGAAGTCGCCCGGCTCATGAACGATGCATTCATCTCCATCAAGGTGGACCGGGAAGAGCTCCCTCATATCGATGCAATCTATATGAACGTCTGTCAGATGATGACCGGAAGCGGAGGCTGGCCCCTTACCATCATCATGACCCCGGAGAAAAAACCGTTCTTCGCTGCGACCTATCTGCCCAAGCACTCCCGGCATGGTCTCACCGGCATGACGGAACTGATCCCCGGCATCGTGGAGATCTGGGAGAAGAAACGGGATGACATCATGCACTCTGCAGAGCACATATCCCGGGAGGTAGAACATGCCCTGAAAAACCGCGGCGAGACTGATCTCCATACAGACCTCCTGCAGGAAACCTACCAGCGTCTTGCCGGCAGATTCAGCAGGACATACGGCGGGTTCGGCGAAGCCCCGAAGTTCCCCGCACCGCACAATCTCATGTTTCTCCTGCGATATGCCCAGCGTACAGGAGAGGACAAGGCCCTTGCCATGACGACCAAAACCCTCGATGCCATGCGAATGGGGGGAATCTACGACCATGTGGGTTTTGGATTCCACCGGTATTCCACCGACGCGCAGTGGCTCGTTCCGCACTTTGAGAAGATGCTCTACGATCAGGCACTCCTGGCAATCGCCTACACCGAGGCCTTTCTGGCTACGGCCAACCCCTGCTACAGAAAAACAGCCGAAGAGATACTGCAGTATGTGCTGCGCGACATGGTCTCTCCTGGCGGCCTGTTTTTTTCCGCAGAGGATGCGGACAGCGAGGGCAGTGAGGGGAAATTCTACCTGTGGAAAGACCACGAGCTGAAAACCTACCTGGACAACGACGACTACCATATAGCTCTCCAGGCCTTTTCCATTCAAGAATCGGGCAATTCGTCGATAGAGGAGCTGCGTGGAGAAAACATCCTTCACCTGAAAGAAATGCCCTCCCTGATTGCACCAACCCTCGGGATCGATGAAGGCCACCTGCTGGAGAGACTTGCCCGAATCAGGCAGATCCTCTTTGAAAAACGCGAGCTGAGAGCCAGACCGTTCAGAGATGACAAGGTCTTGACAGACTGGAACGGGCTTATGATAGCGGCCCTTGCCAGGGCTGCTCAGGCCTTCGGCAACGATGAGTACACCCGTGCCGCCCGCAGAGCTGCCGCATGTATTCTGGACAATATGATCAGCCCCGAAGGCAGGCTGTATCACCTCTTCCGTGAAGGATATGCCCTGAGGGATGCCTCTGCCGATGATTACGCCTTTTTCATCTGGGGGCTCATCGAGCTCTATGAGACCACCTTTGACCCCATGTATCTCGATACCGCCGTGAGATGTGCGCGCACATGCATCAAACACTACTGGGATGACGAGCACGGTGGATTCTTCCTCACCGCAGACGATGCCGAAGTGGTCATTGCCAGGACAAAGGAATCATATGACGGGGCGATGCCCTCGAGCAATTCCGTGCTCATGTTCGATCTGGCCCGGCTGGCAAGGATTACCGGGGAGACGTTCTTCGAGCAAAAGGCGCTTGAGATCGGCAAGGCCTTTTCCCTCTCGATTAACCATGCCCCTGCAGCCCATACATTCATGATGATGGGGCTCGATTTCCTGCAGGGCCCCACGCATGAAGTTATTATCGCAGGCACCCCCGGCAGCAGTGATACAATAGAGATGATCTCTGCGCTGCGCTCACGATTCCTGCCGCATGCGGTTGTCATGCTCCGTCCGTCTGAGACGATCCCGGGAGAACTGCCCGGGCATATAACGGATAAGGAGAGCATCGGCGGCAGGGCCACTGCCTATGTGTGCACGGACAGGTCGTGCAAGGCACCCACCTCGGACGTATCAAAGATGCTCAGCTTTTTGACAGTGGAACCGGGAGGATAACGCAGGGGCGAATGAATATCCTGATCACCACGTTTACCGCTGTGGGCACCCTGTTCATCATCGGTATGCTCGGATTCTGGCTTTTAAGCCGGCGTATTCTCATCGACAACGTTCTGGGGCCGCTGAGTGTTCTTGCCATAGATATCGCACTGCCGTGCCTGATTTTTACAAACATACTCACTCAGTTCAACCCCGAGAAATACCCTCTGTGGTGGACCCTGCCCTTCTGGTGGATCGGCGTTACTGCATTCTTCTGGATCATGACCTCGGCAGTGTCCATGATTTCACGGAAAACAAGCCGGAGCGAATTCCGATTTTCCCTGTTCTTTCAAAACGGGATCTTTTTCCCTCTGGCTATCATTGTTGAATTATACGGCACGCACTCCCCCTACGTGGTAGATCTTTTTTTCTTTACCCTGTTCTACCCGGCGTTCTTTTTCAACACCGCGCCCCTGTTCTTTGGAAAAAAGGTTCTATCTCTGAACTGGGTTAGAGTATTCAACCCGATCCTTGCGGCAACCATTCTTGCCGTTGCATTCCGGCTCATCGGCGTCCAATGGTTCATCCCGGAGTTTGTCGTCTCAGGGATGAACCTGGTGGGGAATATGGCTGTCCCCCTGCTCATGATCATCCTCGGCGGAAACATATTCCTGGATATGCAGAAACACGGTCCCATCGCCGTGAAAGAGACGCTCAAATTCATCAGCATGAAAAACATTATCTTCCCCCTGGTTACGCTGGGAGTTCTCATACTTCTGAACCCTCCGTACTATATTGCGCTCATCATCATGATCCAGAGCGCTGTGCCCCCCATTACCGCAGTACCCATCCTGGCAGAACGTGAAGGAGGAGACAGGACCATCGTGAACCAGTTCATGGTGGCGAGCTTCGGGATTTCCCTGATCACGATCCCGATCATGATCCTGCTGTTCAGCAGGTTTTTTACGCATTAAATGATAATCTTCGAGCAAGCGGGTCCGGGATTCAAGGCACAAAGAGAAAACAGGAATTGAGGCTCAAGATCCTAGGCACAAAGTTTTTTCAAGAGGCTCGGGATCCAAGGGCCAAAGATACAAAGGGCCAGAGGGCCAAAGGGCTTTTGACGAGCATGGG
>CAYRCP010000045.1:0-10955 GCA_964422755.1 uncultured Bacteriovoracaceae bacterium
ACATGCTCCGGCGATTTGACCGCACCATGTCCGCTGATTCAAAAAATGCTGCCATTATCGGCGCATTGCTCTACACGGTTACGCACA
This sequence comes from uncultured Bacteriovoracaceae bacterium, assembly GCA_964422755.1. Classification (GTDB taxonomy): domain Bacteria; phylum Desulfobacterota; class Desulfomonilia; order UBA1062; family UBA1062; genus DSAD01. The sequence goes on from CAYRCP010000045.1 coordinate 88, forward strand.
ATACCTTTTCCGATGAGTTGGGACCACCTGAGACACCCGCATGGACCTCCCTGGTGGCAAATCTAAGCCACGGCTACTGTGCTGCATCAGACCACCTTGCTGTCCGCGGAGACGAGAGCCCGTTGTGGGATGATGTCGCAACCCCACAAAAGGAGACCAAGGCACAGATCCTGGCAAGATCATTTGCAGACTCCATAGACCTCCTGGAGAACTATCTCGGCAGAGACCGTTCTCAATGGACATGGGCAAAACTCCACACCTATTATTTTGAAACAGAGGCATCAAAGATGGCCCGCCACATGGGATTCATCCAACGGACGGGCATGAAGGTTCTCTCCCCCTACTTCAACAGGGGACCTTTTCCTGCCCCCGGAGACCACACCACATTGAATGTATCGGCATATACCATGGCCCGGGATTTTGATACGTGGCTTGTTCCTGCAATGCGTATCATCGTGGATTTCAGCCGTGAAGAGCCGTTTTATGCCATAAACAGCACCGGACAGTCAGACAACCCCATAAGCCCCCACTATGACGACGCCATCCGTGAATGGCTCCAGGGCAATTACCGGCCCATGCCCTTCAGGCAGGAAAACATTGAAAACCAGTATAACAAAGTCCTGGTGCTGAAACCGTCGGGGTAGAAAAATGGAGTGATGGAGTATTGGAATAATGGAGTACCGGTAAAAGCGAGGACCCAGATTATTCACCTTATTCCGATGCAGTGGATTGGACCCTCACCTTCTTGAATTTAGATTCTTTTTTGTCTTTTCATTTTCGAAATTTTAAATTCGAAATTCGAAATGTCTTTCTCCTGCCTCTTTTTCTTTCATTATCATTGACAACCACCGGCAGTAATTTGCTATAAAAATTCCTCGCAAGACTGTAGTATCTGATTCACAACTATAAAAAGAGGAGCACTGCTATGATTCATAAGAATGTGGTTACGGATTTTTGCCCAAAAGAATATATGCCGCAGATCGACCCGAGCGCCTTCATTCACCCCCTTTCCGCCGTTATCGGGCACGTCTTTGTGGGCCGGCGGGTTATGGTTTCGCCCTTTGCATCCATACGCGGTGATGAAGGCCAGCCCATCTTTGTGGGAGACGAGTCCAACGTGCAGGACGGGGTAATCCTCCATGCACTGGAGACCGAGGAAGACGGCCGTCCGGTCGAGGCAAACCTGGTTGAGGCAGATGGGAAAAAGTACGCTGTTTATGTAGGGAAGAGAACCTCTCTTGCCCATCAGGTTCACATCCATGGACCGGCATATGTAGGCAATGACACCTTTGTGGGAATGACGTCTTTTGTGTTCAAGGCAAAGGTAGGCAACAACTGCGTGATCGAGCCGGGCTGTATCGTTATCGGTGTAACCATTGCAGAAGGCAGGTACGTCCCTGCGGGCACCACGCTCAAGACGCAGGAAGATGCCGATAACCTCCCGGAGATTAAAGATGATTACCCCATGAAAGACCTCAATAAAGGGGTAGTCCATGTCAATACGCACCTTGCTGACGGGTATAACAAAACCGATCTGAACGCCGAGTGATCCCCGAAAAAAAGAGAAGGGAGATTTTTATATCATGACCTACAAAGATATCGCACTGCACGTCCCGGATATTCTCCTGCCCAGGTACGGGGTAGACCTGACAAAATGGGCGATTGTTGCATGCGACCAGTATACCTCACAGCCGCAGTACTGGGAAAAGGTAAAAGAACTGGTAAGCGGCAATCCCTCCACACTGGACCTCATCATCCCTGAAGCATACCTTGAACAGCTTGACCATGAAGGCACAGCAAAAACAATCCTGTCTCACATGCAGAAATATCTCAGTGACGGGACACTTTCACCCCAGGATCCCGGGTTCATCCTCGTTGACAGGAAAACATCCCATGCTCCCTCCAGAAAGGGGCTCATGGTCGCTCTTGATCTCGAGCACTATGATTTCAACGCAGATTCCACAAGCCTTATCCGTGCAACAGAAGGCACGGTCCTCGACAGGCTGCCCCCGCGGGTCAAGATACGCAGGCATGCACCCCTGGAGTTGCCCCACATCATGGTCCTCATAGATGATCCACAAAAGACCGTCATCGAACCATTATTCGAAAAAAAATTGAAGAAAGTGTACGATGTCGAGCTGATGATGGACAGCGGTCATGTTACCGGCTACATGATCGATGACGAGGAGACCATCGCACAGATCGCCGCAAATCTTGCCCGTCTGGCAGACCCGGACATGTTCCGCAGAAAATACCAGGTCCCGGGCAGTGATGTTCTCCTGTATGCAATGGGCGACGGCAACCACTCGCTTGCCACAGCCAAAACCATCTGGGAGATGATAAAGGAAGAGGCCCCTGACAAAGAGGCGATCATGAACCACCCTGCCAGGTATTCTCTGGTGGAACTCGTGAACGTGCATGATGCAGGCCTCGAGTTCGAGCCCGTACACAGGGTCATGTTTGACATATCCGCTGCCGACCTCCTCAAGAAGATGAAGCTGTATTATGAAGAGAGGGGATCCGCATTCTCATACTGCCCATGCAGCAGATCCGCAGGGCTGAATCTGTTGCCGGAAAAAGCCGCAGGCATGCATAAGATCCCGTTCGTGTCCGAGAAGACTTGCGGGACAATCCGTGTTACCAACCCCGCGCTGAATCTTGAGGTTGGAACCCTGCAGACATTCCTCGACGAATATATCTCAAACAGGCCCCAGGCAAAGATCGACTATATCCACGGTGATGATACCGTCAAAAAGCTCGGCACCGCCGCAGGGAATATGGGATTCTTCCTTCCCGCCATCTCAAAGCACGACCTGTTCAAGACCATCATTGTCGACGGGGCACTGCCGAGAAAGACGTTCTCCATGGGGAATGCCGATGAAAAACGGTTCTACCTGGAGTGCAGGAAGATAACCAGCTGAACAGCCATCCATTGAGATCATAACCGGTCCCGGCCTGAAGAGGCTGGGACCGGGGTCCACCGGACCCGGCCGCAACGCCGTACATTGTATGCACCACACACAGGAGCAAGGCTCTCCGCATTCGCACGAATTCCGCAGCAAAGGCACTCACACCGCCTGAATCCATACGTTAAAGATCTCAACTCCTGCCTCCGCACTACCGATGTGAAGGTTTACGGAGGAAACAATGCAGGAATCTTCATATCTGAAAGCACGACACGACCTGATTGAAAACCTGAAGAAAATCCCGTTTCTGAAATCATACGAGGACAAATTTCTCAAAAACATACTCGAACTGAGCAAATTGCGCAAATACGGTCCTGGCGAGATCATCACACGGGAAGGCGAGTATGACTGCTGGTTATATGTACTCATACAAGGCGAAATAAGGATATCCAAGGATAAAAAGGAACTAGCCACACTGAACACACTGGGCGACACCTTTGGTGAGTTGTCAGTGATCGACGGCGAAGCCAGGTCGGCTACCGTGTATGCCTCGAGGGAAACCTCCTGCCTGGCGATAGACGGCTCTTTCCTGGATAGACTGGAACCACAGGAAAAAAAAGAATTCGAAGCTATCTACTATCGGCTTATCGCAGAAATCCTTGCCCACCGCCTGCGGATTACCAGCCAGGAACTCTCTCGCATGAAACAGGAAGTGAACGTGCGCAGCACGGCATAAATCTCATTCACTATGATTCACGACAAAAAAATTCTAACAATTTTTTCATTTAAAGACGATGTCTAGGTACACAGAGGTATCATATGGAGCGCAAAACAACACGACGGAATATGTCCATGACAACACAGCACCCGGTATCACAAATGCTCATAACCGGCGCACCCCCCCGGGTTACGACTCTCTTTATTTTCATGATCATGTTTTGTACACTTCTGAAAATCCCTGTTGCTCATGCAGCCACGGCAAATGGTCACGTACCCTTCGAGCAGGCTCAGCAGTGTTTAGACAGCGGTGAATTCGCAACAGCCTATCAGGCGTTCTACGAACTCTTCAGGCAGGACCCCGGCAACCCGGAAATCAATTTCCTCCTGGGCCGTGCCGCCTTTGGGAACAAAGATTATGAGGCCGCAATCATGGCCTTTGAACGAGTCCTCATCGCCAGACCCGATGCCGACCGGGTAAAGCTGGAAATGGGACGATGCCTCTATCATCTCGGATCCATTGAAACAGCCAGGCAGTACTTTGAAGAGGTCCTCGCAAAAGATCCGCCGGAACATGTACGGATCAACATTCAGCGATATCTCAACGCCATCAAATCAACCGGGAAACAGCACTTTCTTTCCGGCAGGATTACCCTGGGCGTAGATTTTGACGACAATGCAAATGTAGCACCGACGAATCCTGAGATAGATATTACCACTGCATTGGGGGATGTGATCCCGATTTCTGTGGATTCTGCGGAAAAAGATACGATTTACAGCTCAACGCTCAACCTCAATTACCTCTACAAGCCGCTTCGCAGCCCCCTGGCATGGAAGATATCCTGTCTCAATTACAATGCCTTGTATCAGGATGTGGAAAATCTCGACGTAGGGCTGCTCGATCTCAAGGCAGGGCTGTCTTTACAGGGAAAGCGCATCGTTTGGGAGCTCTACGGCATCGCAAACCATCTCAACCTCGATTATGACCAGTATCAACGCTCCTATGGCGGGGGAACAGGTATCAGCGTCGCCCTTAGGCCGTACCTGCTGCTGGGTCTGGACGGCAGGTTCAGGAAAAAGAACTACTATGATACGAACGGGCGGGATGCCGACAATATCAGTGTGAGCTGTGGACCTGCATTTTCATTCGGCCTCAACCGTATAACCGCCACCCTTGGCTGGGAATACGAGAATGCTGCCGAGGATGTGAACACCTATACCCGCACCAGCGCCATACTCACCTATGACCGTCAACTGCCCCATGGGTTCACCTGTTCTGCAACATACTGGTATCAGAAAACCGATTACGACCAGCCCGACAACCTGTTCAATACCAGACGACGCGATGATGTGCAGTATTGCATCACCGGCCTGTCCAAGAGGATCTGGCAGTCCCGGACACACGGCACAGCGCTGCTGGTCAATGCCGGCTATACCTACACGAAGTCTGATTCGACCATCGATCTGTATGAATACACCAAAAATGTCATCTCGACATCGGCGTCATTTGTTTTCTAGGATTGTATCGCAGCATTTCCTGAAAATTCCTTCTTGAAAACAGAGCGCATGCTCTGGTCCCTCTCTGTTGTGCTCCCCGTGTCCCAGGGGATGTGTTCCGGCAGTCTCCTGATACGGTTATTCCTTGGATTCTCATGTAGTTTTTTCTGACAACATTCAACAAATCATTTCGACATGCCGATGTAACTCTTAACAATTCATACAATAAATCGGGGGCCTAGCTCAACTATGAGAGGAATGACAACCATGCTGCACACGATGTATCATTGGGCCGTATTATTATCCGTTTTCACGCTCTTTTCAGCACCTGCTGACGCACAGGAAGTATCCGAACCGGCCGGGCATATTGTGGCCATTCGCGGTCAGGCAACAGCATACGACACCAAGGGGAATATGCGTACGCTGGCCATAAAGAGCGAGGTCTATGAATACGACACCCTCAAGACAGGTGCGACCGGCCGCATCCAGGTGCTCTTCAACGACAATACCATTGTGAGCCTCGGCCGTAAAAGCGTCATGGAAATCGCTGAATATCTGTGGAACCCCGACAGGAAGACCGGAGCAATGAAAACCAGGGTGAAGGAAGGAGTTTTCAGGGTGATGGGGGGAGCCATTACCAAAGAATCTCCACAGAATTTCACCACCGAAACCCCTGCCGCAACCATTGGTATCAGGGGGTCCATGTATGCCGGCAAGGTGTCGGGCCAGCAACTTATGGTGGTATTTGAAGGCGGCAAGGGCATTGACGTCACGAATGATGTGGGACATACGGCCATCACCAGACCCGGGTACGGCACCCATGTCATGGGTGAGGACCTGCCCCCTCTGCCGCCAAGACGATTCAGCAGGGAAGAACTCTCGGAGTTGACAACCCAGTTGGACACAAGCGTCGATCCTGACCAGGGGAACGACCATGAGACCTCCGGGAGTGAAGATGCTGCGCAGGAAGAAGATACCGTGCAACCGGCAGATGAAGAGCAGAGCATACAACAGGATGGGGATGCTTCACAAGATCAGGACACCGGGGAGATGAGCGAAGAGTCTTTGTCAGGAGAACCGCTCACCGGGACCGAGACGCCTGATCCAGACATCCAGGACGGCACTGAGGATTCCCCGGGAGATTTTACCGGCGAACCTTCCTTGATACAGGATGATTTTATCAGTAACGACGAGACCACCGCTGAGACCGGGATACTGCAAGACCCACTCACCACGACCATCCCCCCTGTTTCACAGGATATCATCGACACCTCGACAGCAGCATCCCAGGACAGTCTTGAAGACACGGTCACACAGACCGTGGAGTCCGGCATCCCGCTTTCGGGAGAATTCCTGGCCCGGTGTACAGCTGATATGACTACAACCGATTTTACCACATGGTATGGCTCTACCGCGGGTGCACATGTGCTCAGCGGCAGTGTTGCCGGCTCCGGAACCGACCAGAACGGCATCGTGTTCGATTTCAGCTTTACCATGAATCCGTATGATCCCGATGCGGTCTATGCTCCACCGTTCAATGAGGTGGGCGATCCCACAGCCGAGATGCAGACAAGGTATGTCGGCCTGCCCGGGGTGGATCAGGACTTTCAGAACGTCGTCATCTCGGACAACCTGGGAGAATTTGCGACCTTTGCCATTAAAGACGGATTGTTTACCCGGGACAGCGTGCAGTACGGATACCGTGATCTCGGCTTCGTGGGTGTTCCCACACTCGCATCGCAGATGCCCGCCGACGGCGTGTGCAGCTATATGGGGCCTGCGATCGGCGTGGATATGCAGCTCATCTCCGGCCAGACCATGCATATCGATACAGAGATGTCCGCCATGATGATGGAACTGAACTGGCTCAGCAAAAAGGTAATCGGGAGAATAGACTTTGACACCGGCCCGTCCGACCCGACCCAGGATCAATATAGTGACGGGAAAACCTTCTTCTTTGCCGATATCGAGGGGAGCACCCTGACAAACATGAGATTATGCGGCCCCGGAGGCCCCGGTGATGAAACCATGCCGGACAGAATCACCTGGGTGGAAGGAACAGGAGGATTCGCCCAGTTCTACGGCTCCGAGTATCAAGGCATCGGCATAACCGGCACCGGTGCATTCTATGACATCGCAACCGACCAGGCCACACCCATCGGTACCGGAAGGATGATCTCAGCAGGATTCAGGGAAATGCAGGAAGATTTCGACCTCACCTCTCCCACCGGAACGGCAACTTTTCAGGGATTCCTCACCGGCCTGTCCGAGGATATGGACGACATCTATACCAACCGCCGGCTGTTCATGAACTTCGACAGCAGCGATTTCTCCTTTACTGTGGACAAGAATACAGGGACCCTGTCCGGTACTTTATCCGCCACCGATCAGATTTCAGGGTCTTCGTCACTCAACTTCCTTGAAATCGGCATGTCTCACGGATCGGCCTTTGTGCTGGAAGACAACATGGTGGCCATCATCGGGGATACGGGCTCGGACGCCATCGAGACCGGTGCTTCCACGGGAGGATTGAAACCGTACGGCAACTATCTCATCACCGGTGGTATAGACGAACAGTTCTCCGAATATGTAACATGGGGCTATTGGGAGATCTCCTATGAAGATCCGGAATCCGCCGAACAGTACCACCTTCACATGCCCGGGTCTTACTGGATTGCAGGAGAGCTAACCCCGTCAAGCGTGATCAGCGACATGGTTACCAACAATATTACGGGCACCTATTCCGGCGGAGCAAAAGGGATCCACATCAATACATCAAGCGAGGTCTCCGAACTCACAAACGGCGCATCATCCATTCAGGTGAATTTCGGCACATACCAGGTAACAGGCAGCATTAATTTTGATGAAATCAATCTTCCTCTTACGGGCAGCTCTCTCACGCCGACCACCTCGAGTTTTTCCTCCCAGATCTCAGGCGCCGCATCCAGCAGTGTGAACGGTGCGTTTTTCGGTCCGAATGCCGAAGCCCTCGGCGGCAACTTCGATGCCGAGATCAGCGGCAGCAGGTATATTGGCATCTTTGGGGCCAAGCTCCCCACAGCCCCATGACTTAACGGGTATGACGATGCATCGATAGAACCATGAAGAATCTTGCAAGTCTGCTCAAACCGTCGCCCTTCAAGATCGGCTGCCTCGTCGTTCTCCTGTCATGCATACTGTTCCACTCCTTCGGGCAGCACAAACCGGAACTGCTTTCGTCCCTGGACAACCAGGTCACCAATGCCATGTTCAGGATGCGCGGACCCATAAAACCCACCGGAAAGGTAGTGATTGTGGATATCGACGAACAAAGCCTTACCCGCTTGGGCCAGTGGCCATGGCCCAGGGATACGGTGGCCCGGCTCGTAACTGCCATCGATGCAGCAGGTGCTCGTGTGATGGGGTTTGATATTGTCTTTGCAGAAAAAGACCGCACTTCGATCACCGAGTATTTCGACGACATCAAAAGGCTTATCGACTCCCCGACGCTCATGGAGGATCTGCTGCCGCTTGCCGGGCGCGCCGATCTCAATCACGATCTCATCCTGGGCGATGCGATCTCCGCCTCCCCTGTGGTACTCGGGTACATATTTCAAATCAGAGACGACGGTTTGAAAAAGGAATACGAAAAGCCGATGCCTGCGAGCACGATCCGGATATCACCCCGGGAGGTTGCATACGAGGATCTAATACTCATATCCGGCTACCGTGCCATCCTCAATATCGAAGAGATAGCACAGGCTGAGACCGAAGGCTTCCTCAACGTGTTCCCCGACAGGTCGGGCATGGTACGCAAGGTCCCGGTATTCATGGAACTCGACGGCATCCCCTATCCTTCCCTGGCCCTTGAAATGATCCGGACGGGTCTCGGCGAACCCGGTGCCATGATCCATGCATCCAGTCAGAAAACCATGGACAGGAACTCCCTCTTGGGGGTGAGCATCAGGGACATATTCATCCCCACAGACGACCGGGGGCAGGTGACGGTCAATTTCCGCGGGGGAGTGAACACCTTCGACTACATACCCGCGGTGGATGTCCTGGAAGGCCTCCATACGGACAGGCTCAGGGACAAATACGTCATCATCGGCACCTCTGCCTCCGGCCTGCTGGACTTCCATGCAATGCCCTTTTCCCCGGTTTTCCCGGGAGTCGAGGTTCAGGCCACGGTCATCGACAACATTCTGTCTGGCGACCTGTTCACCTATGATATCTTTACCGAGATCGGGCTGACCTATACCCTCATCGCTGTAGGGGGGGTCACCCTGAGCGCTCTCCTGGCATATTCCGGTGCTCTTGCGGGCGGACTGGCCGGACTGCTCTTCATCACAAGCATCATTTTCGGGAACTACTGTCTGTTCTTCCTCAAGGGCCGCCTTGTGGGCATCACGTATCCGCTCGTCACGATCCTGGCTGTTTTTCTGATCGTGACCCTGTTCAATTACTTCTTCGAGTACAGGAAGAAACAATTCATTCACAACGCCTTCAGCCGCTATGTCTCGCCCGTGGTAGTAAACCAGTTACTGAGAAGGCCCGACCGGCTGTCTCTCTCCGGTGAGGAAAAGAACCTCACCATCCTGTTCAGCGATATCAGGGATTTCACCACCATCTCGGAGAACATGAGCCCGAAACAGCTCGGCGTGTTCATGAACAGCTATCTGACCGCCATGAGTGACATCATCATGGAACACGGGGGCATGGTGGACAAATATATCGGCGATGCCATTGTTGCAATCTGGGGTGCACCGCTGCCTGATGACCACCATGTACGAAATGCCGTGCGCGCATCAGTGGCCATGACAAAAACGCTGTCCATGCTCAAAGACGACTGGCGCAAACAGGGATTCCCCATCATCGATATCGGCATAGGCATCAACACTGGAATCACAAGCGTGGGAAATTTCGGCAGCGAACGCCGTTTCGAGTACACCGTACTCGGAGACAACGTAAACCTCGCATCCAGGCTCGAGGGACTCAACAAGGCCTATGGAACCAATGTCATCATCTCCCAGTTCACCAAAGAGGCGCTGAACAACGAATTCTTCTGCCGCCCGCTCGACAGGGTGCGGGTAAAGGGCAAGACTGTCCCCATCGAAATCTATGAACCCCTGGCAGAAGGAACACCTGATGCTGCTCTGAAACAAGAGGTCAAGCTCTTCGAACAGGGAATCAGCGCTTACCGGGACCAGTGCTTCGAGCAGGCATACCCCATTATGGAAGAGCTGCACAACATGAAACCTCATCGTCTGTACAGACTGTATCTCGAACGTATAGAGACCTTCCTTGAGAACCCACCACCCGAAGATTGGGACGGCACATACACATTCACCAGCAAATAGGCTGGATAATAAATTAAGCCATCCAGTTGCTCCCTTATTGTTTTTTAGATGTACTTTCTTTTAGGGCCCCATGACAATTTGGCATGGACAGCACTGAGTGCTGCTCAAAGGGCGAGGGGCAACGATGCCCCGAATCAAAGAAACGGACCCGGAGGCTCGGGGCTGAAATTCACGATATGGAAAAAGTTTCAACTACCATCAATAAAAATGCACATAACCATGGGAGATATGGATCAGATCCTGTTGCTCAAAAATAAATCGCTATTGCAGGTATATTCAGTCTGGCTGAAGAGATGATTTCTTATATTCATTCTCCGTGATACTTTGGCTCGTTATGATTATCAAAGGATATGTACTTTTGGTAAAATAGAAACGCCCCCTACGCTCCCCAACTTATAAATCACCATTT
>CAYRCP010000046.1:0-10907 GCA_964422755.1 uncultured Bacteriovoracaceae bacterium
TTTGCAATCTGGGCGGCATCATTCCCGGATTCTATTCTCCCACGGCAAACCTCAATACCAATCTCTCCATGGCACTGGTCGTGTTCCTGCTGACCCATATCGTTGGTGTAAAGATCCATGGAGTGAAATATGTGAAACAGTTCATGGGCCCTGTATGGTGGATGGCGCCACTGATGATCCCCGTGGAGATCATCGGCCACCTGGCACGGCCGCTGTCCCTTACCATGCGTCTGTTCGGAAACATATTCGGCGAAGACCTCGTACTGATCGTGCTGCTCTTCCTCGTGCCATTTTTGATGCCCGTCCCGATGCTCGTTCTCATGCTGTTCACCTCCATTCTGCAGGCCTTCGTTTTTACCCTGCTTGCCATGATGTATATCAGCGGGGCAATGGAGGAAGCCCACTGATAAAACAATAAGGCGTAAAATCAACCTGTAATGAATTTTATATTACTAATTGTCGTGATTTTGTAATAAGATAGAAGGCTGGTGAGAATAGTGGAGCTCACCAGCCTTTTCGTACTACAGTACAGGCAATTAAATTTTTAGGAGGATTATATGAAGAGATTTTTCAGTTTGTTTGGTTTCTCAACGCTGTTCGTCCTTGTGGGGGCATCTATTGCATGCGCAGCTGAAGGTACTGCGAGCCCTGAAGCCATCCAGTTCTTCTGCTGGGTTGCTGTAGCAACCGGTATTGGAATGGGCATTGCTGCTGTGGGGACCGGTATTGGACAGGGTCACGGCGTACAGGGTGCGTGTGACGGCATTGCCAGAAATCCGGAGGCATCGGGGAAGATCCTGACCGCCCTCATTCTCGGTCTTGCAATGATCGAATCCCTGGCCATTTATGCACTGGTTATCGAGCTCATCCTGCTCTATGCAAATCCGTTCCTCCAGTATGTAGTAGGCTAAGTTTCACTGAAAAACACAAGGCATCCTTGAGAGTGCACCTTTTTGAGGATGCCTTTTTTCTCCTGCCATCAGAGAAAATACCCGCATTGAACGGTGTGATCCTTATTGTTCACGGCAGTCAATAAAAAAGACCTCGCCGCGGCTCTACAACGTCCTGTTCCTCTTCCGGATTATTTTTCTTCATCAAGTACGTGTTGGATGGAGGCCAGGATAAAGGGTTCGTGTCTGAGATATTCGGCAACCCCACAAAAGCCGCCGCCCAAAGCCCTCATGGGGTTATATAGATCTATTGAATAAAAATATGGTTTGTCATCAGTCTCTCCGACTGATAAGCATCGGGAAAGAGAATCCATCCGGACAAGACCGGCACAAAACGTATACCCTATCCGGACGCAAGACAACAACCCGGACTACATGCCGATTAATGCCTTGACCTTATTTCTCTTCTCTTCATCGGAGGCAACCAACGCCAGCGCTCCTCCTAACATGACTGCCAGGGATAACGGCTTGAACAGGAGCCTGATCACTGACTTGATGACAGAGAGTATGCCGCCAATGATGCCGAATACAACGATGTCTGCCACGACAAACTTGATTATCTTAAATGGTGCAAGAATTGCCCCTTTAATGATACTAAAGATAAAACTCATGGATATTACCTCCCGCATTTTTGATATTATTATATATAGCCTTTAAATTTCCGTCTTCAAGATCTGTTCTTTTTTCAGCATCAGGTCTTCCACCGCACCGAGTGCTTCTTTTGAGACCAGAGCTGCGCGCCTGTTCTCCTCCTGAATCTTCTGATAAATTTCCTCTCGGTGAACTTCGATGTTCTTGGGTGCCTGGATCCCGAGCTTTACCTGTGTGCCCTTGATCTCCACGATAGAGATCTGGATATCATCACCTATGGCGACAGCTTCGCCCACCTTGCGCGTTAAGATTAACAAAAAGCCCCCCATGCATGGCTATTTTGTTTGCAATATTACCTGATTATTTTATGGAAAGCAATGACTGCATCATCTCGTCGGCTATGGTTATCAGCTTTGCCGCAGCCTGATACAGGTGCTGGTATTTCAAAAGTTCGGCCATCTCTTCGTCAAGATTGACCCCGGTGATACTTTCCTTTCTCTGGACATACTGGTTCAAAAGGGTGTCGTTGAACTTTTCATTGAGGTCTGCATTTTGAACATCCACCCCCACCCCTGCAATGAAGGAACTGTAGTATGCGTCCATGGTGGTATCTGTTCCGGTCCCGCCGAAATCAGTGAGCACCTGGTCCTGCAGAGAGTAGATTGCCAGGGCAATATCGTTCCCCCCGGGAGCAACGTTGTTGTCACTATCGAGACAGGCTGCTGCTATCAGATTTGAATTTGCCTGGAGCGCGGCACTGACACCAAGGGTTTCCGTCAGATCCGTCGTGCTCTGTCCCACCTCTTCATCCCAGGTAAAAAACGTATTCACCCCGAGTATGGCCAGTGCATTGTTGGAATCATCCGTTTCATCCGGGCTCAGGGCAAACGAATACCCTGCATCGGCATAGAGGCGCACATGATTATCCGCATCGATTTGTGCATTCATGTTGCCTGTGGCGCTCACGGCAGCAATCAGGTCCCCCACCGTCGCCCCGGCACCCAGGGTGATGGTGCTCCTGGCAGGGGTCCCGGTTGCATCGTCATAGACCACGATATCAAAGCTTCCGCCGGCAGAAAACCGGTCGGAAAAGAGAAAATCCGCGCTTAAATCATCCGTCAGACCCGATACCTCCACGGTCCCGGTCATGGAATCCACCGACTCGAGGCCCACACCCTGAGAATGCAGATCATTGACCTGCCAGACGAGCTCTTCCGCGAGGGTATTCAAAGAACCGAGGTATGAACCGATCTTGGTGTCGCGCACATCGACCCACCCGGCGATCTTCCCCCCTTCGAGTTTGTGCGTGATGTCAATGCTCCTTCCCGAGCTATCCTGCCATTCGACATTCGTAAGGCCGGTTGCGGTATCGATCCCACTCTCGAGACTGTATGATTCCTTCCCCAGCACCAGGGGTGTGCCGCCCAGGATATACACCATGACCTGACCTGATTGTTCCTCTTCATAATAAGAGATATCCATAGAGGCCGACAGCTCTTCCAAAAGCAGCTCTCTCCTGTCACGCAGATCGTTGGCATTGATCATGCCGTCGATCTCTGTGCTGGATATCTGTTTATTCAACTCGGCAATCTGCTCGATGATCGTGTTTGCCTGATCTACCGAACCCCGTATGCTGCTGTCCAGGTGCCGCTGGTACTGCCTGAGATTATAGTCCATATCTCCGGTAAGCTGGACAAGATTCTCGGCTTTTGCGAGCAATGCTTCCCTCTCCGGTATCCCGTCAGGATTGTTGGACAGATCGCTCCAGGCATTCCAGAACTCCGCCATCAGTTGATTCAGTCCGTATCCTTCACTCTCGTTGAATATGTTCTCTATCTCCCCCATGGAGCTTGACTGGGCCTCCCAGTAACTATACTGGGACAATTTCTTGGTTATCTGGTCGTTGACAAACGTATCATATGCCCTGGTTACTTCCGTAGCCCTTACCCCCGTCCCCATCTGGCCCGGTCCTACGTTTATGGGAAAATTCGGCTCAATCCGAAGGGACTGCCGGGAATACCCCTGTGTATTGGCATTGGCAATATTATGCGATACAACCTCCATAGCCAGTTGCGAGGAATATAACGACCAGCTTGCGATATTGAGTGCACCACCCAGACCTGACATATTACGCTCCTGTTTTTACGATGCGGGAAAACTCCCTGGATTTCCTGCCGGACCGGGTATACCCGACCTTTGCTCCGGCAAAGAACGGTGCCAGCTGACCTTCGATGTCCGTCAACCTGTTCCCGACCATTGATTTCGCCAAGTCGTTGAGGCTGGATGCCTTTTTCCACAGACGGTTAAGATCCCGCTTGAGACACTGTATCTCCCCGGCGCATTCTGCTTCCTGTTCTTTGGTGATCGATTCGAATCCTTCCCGGTTGAGAGCGATTGTTTTCAGCATCCTGTATTTGTCCGGCATGGAATCCTCCAGTGCCTCCACATCGTCATTGGTGATATGGGAAAGCTCTTTTTCAAGATGCCCTATGAGCTTGACAATCAGATCTTTTTCCCTCTCAAACCGCTCTATCATCTCTGAACTCGTCATTTTCTTTGTGTCCGGCATATGAACCCGAGCCCCCTTTCTTTTTGATATCCGTCTGACGTATCGTTATAAGCCTTATCCGTTCCGGACATACTTGCCTGACAGGTCCTTTTTTCCGTCCAGGTTTTCCATATGCCGTTCAATGATATTGCCTATCCTTAACGAACCGGATTCCGCCATGCTGCCGGCTATGGATCTGAAAAGCATGTCTTTGTAAAAGTCCGAGGCGAGACCTTCTCCAAAAAAACCGCCGGTCATCGATTCACCCATGGTCTTTAAAATCTGATGGGCAAAGATCGATTCAAACTCCTTGCATGCACCTTCAAGAGCCTTAGCCGGATCTATCTGGCTGATATGCTTCAATGCTTCGACACCCCTGATCATATAACCTCCAAGTCTGCGTAGAGCGCTCCGGTACGTTTAATGCACTGGAGAATCACCACCAGGTCTCTGGGTGCAACCCCGATCGCATTCAGGGCAGACACCAGGTCTCCGATAGTAGTCCCGGTGGGAAGCATTACCAGCTTCTTGCCGCCTTCTTCGACAGTGACACCGGTTTGCGGGGTAACGGCAGTGACACCACCGGAGAACGGCGTCGGCTGGGACACCTGGGGCTCTTCCGTAATCTTTATGCTGAGACTCCCATGTGCAATGGCAACAGTGGAGATCCTCACATTATCACCCATAACCACGGTCCCGGTCCGTTCGTTGACAATCACCTTTGCCCGCGAGTCGGGGCTGACTTCCACGGACTCGATCATGGCAATGAAATCAACTATTCTGCCGAGATATTCATCCGGGACCTTTACCTGTATCGTTGAGAGATCACGGGCCTGTGCAGTTCCTTTTCCCGCGCGCTTATTGATGGAGGCCTCGAGTCTGTGCGCCGTGGTGAAATCAGGGCTGTTCATCACCAGCGTCATCTCGGTACCCAGCTGCAGATCGACCGAACGTTCCACTACCGCACCGCCCGGGACTCTGCCCACCGTAGGAAAATTCTTGGTGACGCCGGACCCTGATGCACCGCCCACAGCAAATCCGCCCACAGATATGGGCCCCTGTGACATGGCATACACCTTCCCATCGGGTCCGAACAGCGGGGTCAGGATAAGTGTCCCGCCGGCCAGTGAACTTGCATCGCCCACTGAAGATACCGTGCAGTCAAGCTTCTGGGTGCTCCGGGCAAAAGGAGGAAGATTTGCCGTAACCATTACCGCAGCCACGTTTTTCACCTTCAACGAATTGGGATCAACCTGAATACCCATATTTCTCAGCATATTGGCAAGGGAGCGTATCGTGAATTGTGAACCCGATTTATCACCTGTCCCATTCAATCCCACCACAAGACCGTACCCGGCAAGCCTGTTTTCCCGCACCCCCTGTATTTCCACAAGGTCCTTTACCCGAACGGCATATGCGGTCTGGATAGTGAGCAGGACAATAATAACGCTGATCGCAAGTCTTTTCATGTCACACCTCAAAACGGCCAGACCTTATCAAGCGCCCGGGAAACGATGCCCCTTCTCTGCTGATCGCCGATGATGCCGGTCCCGTAATAGTCCAGGCGCATATCCGCGATATAGGTGGATTGGATCGTATTGTTCTGGGTGATGTCATCGGGCCTGATTATCCCGGAAACAATGATATACTGATGTTCGGAATTTACCCGCGTCTGTTTCTTCCCGGAAATCACCATGTTTCCTGAAGGGAGTACCCGCACGATCCGTGCAGAGATTACCGCAGAGATATCACCTTTTCTCGATGTCGTTCCATCCGCCTCGAACTCCGTTGAGGTGGATGCACTCACCGTTGGGGTGAGCCCATATCCAAAGACCGATGACTGATCAAGAGGCAGACCCAGTACGTCTGTAATGGAATTGTTCACGGTGCTGGTCTTGGAGGCATCGGTTGTGGCCTCTTTGTTTGCAGACGAGCTCTCGACGATCTGGACGACCACGATATCGCCCACCCTGCGCGCCAGAGAATCCCGATACATGTCCACAAATTTGGCGCTCGGCGACCAGAGAGACCCGGGGGAAACCACCTCTTCTACGGGTTCTTCAACGGGCAGCGCGAGCACATCCTCATTCATGTCTGCGGCTGGCTTTGTGTGGGCACAGGCGCTTATGGCAACGAGGAGACTGATAATGAATAGATACCGGCACACCTTCATGTATTCCTCCTAAAAATAAACCTCTATGCATGATGCAGCAATAATGGTGCCAACTATCTGTTTTCCTGAAGTAACGTTCCGTACCGGTATCTGCTCGGTCAGGCGACCGTCTTTTAATGCCACCCCTTTGTCCCGGATGATGAGCCTGTCTCCCCTGGCCTGAATAAACACGACATCGCCCCTGCTGATAAGCGGAGGATCTTCAATATTTGTTCTCAGCAAGGCTCGGCCGGGCCGCAACCTGGTCTTTGCCCGCTTGCCCAGGCATTCCTTCTTATCCATAACAGCAGTTGGATAGGCTGAAATTTCCAGGGGTTTTACTTCTATATCGTCTTGTGTGATAATATCACCCCGCTTGATCGAGGTCTTCACCACCGGGATGCTTGCAATAACCTTGACCTTTGCACTGAGACGAACCTGCCTGGCCATTGCACCCTTTCCAAATACAAGAGTCATGGAGGTATGGCCCAAAAAATCCTCGCGGGGGGAAATTTTTGCCTGCATGGTATCTTTATCCCTTTCAAGGACCCGGGTAGAGCCCGTGATCTTTATGTCCTCGATAATGATCTTGCCTTTTCCCTTCCACGGACTCTTTGCCAGCACGGTATCTTTAAAGATCTTCTCAAGCCGCTTATTAGAGATCACCGTATACTTCTGAGCGATCCGTACCTTTTGTGCCCCGTTCATTACAAACAGACCGTGGAAAGCATCGCTTATTTTAGAGGCAACATAGCCTGCACTCAGTTCGGTGCCCACAGGTCCGAGGGGAGAATTCATGATGAAGACCGTCCTCAATCTCTCTGCATCCGGACCCTTTATCGAGGCTATATCTCTCAAAAGGACTTTCTCTTCTGTAATTAACGTCTTTGCCTTCAAGGTCACCACGTGGGGCTGGGCAGCCAGGACGGTTGACGCAAACAGCAGTAGAGTCAGGGTAAGGGAGAGAGCATATCTCATTATGCCACCTAGCGGACGATACCGTTTACAACCTGGAGCATGGAATCGGCTGTCTTGATTGCCTTGGAATTGATCTCATATGCCCGCTGTCCCACGATCATGTTGATCATCTCCTGAATTGCATCGACATTGGACATCTCCAGATACCCCTGGGAAATGGTGCCGTAATTGTCCGTACCGGCAATGCCCTCTATGGGATCACCGGATGCTTCGGTCGCGGTATATCCATTTCTCCCGATGGAATTGAGTCCGGCTGAATTCGTAAAGAGATATACCGGGATCTGCCCCGTGGAGAGCACCTCTCCGCCCGATGACAGGCAGGAAATGTCCCCGTTTTTCGCAATGGTGATATTGGCCGTATCCACGGGAACGGAAAAGTCCGGCTGAAGCCTGTCTCCGCGGGAGGTTACGATATAGCCGTCAGAGTCTATCTGAAAAGCGCCGTCTCTTGTATAGACCTCTTTATCGTCCGATATGATCCTGAAAAACCCGTCGCCTTCTATGGCCAGATCAAGATCATTCTTTGTCTCGGTATAATCACCCTGAGAAAAGATCTTCTTTACGGAAACAGGCCGCGTTCCCATACCCACCTGTACTCCCACAGGAACAGTTCCCCCCGCGGTTGTGGGGCTTCCCTTATCCTTAATGGTTGCGTAGAATAAATCTTCGAAATCCGCCCTGCTTTTCTTGAAGCTGGTGGTATTCGTGTTTGCCAGGTTGTTTGCCGTAACATCAATCAGCATCTGCTGAGCACTCATGCCTGTGGCTGCTGTCCACATTGCTCGTATCATGCTATTTCCTCCCTTGTTAAGCGACTGTCCCTACATTTCGAATTGACAGAGAATAGGTATCGGTGAAAGACTTCATCACCTTTTGAAATGACTCATACGCTCTCTGGGTGTTAATAAGCCCTACCATTTCCTTGATGGGATCAACATTGGATGCCTCGATGCTTCCCTGGCACACATCCGGAGATTCAGCGGGTTCAGGAGCAGAGCCTTCTTTAACGTCAAAAAGGCCGGCCCCCTCACGAACCAGGGATTCGCCCGGGATATGAACCAGCTGCAGTGAATCGATCACGTTTCCATTGAGGCTCACTATTCCCTTGGAGCTCACATCCACCTGCCCGGGTGCCAGGGCGATGTCCCCGCCCTCTCCCTGCACGGTATATCCCTGCGGGGTCGCCAGCATCCCGTCAGGCGATACCTGGAAAGACCCGGCCCGTGTGTAGCGGGGTCCATCCTCGGTGTTGACAACGAAGAATCCGTCTCCAACGATAGCAATGTCTAAGGGATTCCCGGTCTTCTGGTACGATCCCTGCGTGGTATCGATGTAATATTCGCCTACAACCACATCTGCCGGGGTATTCCGGTACTGCCCGGGATACAGGTCCTTAGTATCCAATAACTTTGAAAACTTCTCGAAAGAGACCCCGTCCTTCTTGAACCCGGGGGTATTCGCATTGGCCAGGTTATTCGATATAACCGTCAACCTTTCCTCCATTGCGATTGCCCCCGATGCGGCCGTATATATTCCCTGATCCATGCCATCTCCTTTCCGCAACGTTAACAGCAATATCGATGCCAACAGTCTTCCATCAGCGCCAGAGCACATTTTGCAAATATCACACGGCAATATTTTCCCCGTGCAGGTGCCCCTTCTTCCCTCCAGGCCATCATATGGTCCTCCTGACAAAAAGGTTCTAAAGGTTATCTGCTAAAAACCGATAGAAATAAGTAAGGTGCTAACAATAGTGCATGGTTAAACTTTAAAGGAGCAGTCAATGGAAGTGAAGAGCATCTTCGATAATCTCATTATGAAGACCTACGAAAAGCACGGGGCCTTGAGAGCAGCAAACATAAATAAGAAAAATTTTGACGATGAAATGATGTCCGATGATGTGTCCATTTCACAAAAGGGCAGTAAAAGGCTCTTCAGTGATCTGATGGAGCACAGTTTAAAGAAAGGTTTGAGTGAGGTTCGTCCAGATGAAAATTAATAACACTACCAATCCCGAAGCATTAAAGGCATATGGTTCACATGCGGCACAATCCCCGCAAACAGTCCCTGGATCAGACAATTCTCAATCCGGCTCAACCGTGTCCATACAGGATAAGGTGGACATATCAAGCAAGGTAAGAATGTTCCAGGACATCAAGCAAGCAGCTCTGGATGCACCGGATATCCGCGCCGAGAAGGTCAATGAAATCGGACAGAAAATCAATTCAGGCACTTACCAGGCAGATTATACCATCGTTGCGGACAAGCTACTCAGCTCCGATATCAGCCTGAGAATCTGAGTCCCAGGGATTAATCGATTCCAGATAAAGTAATCTCGCCTCCCTGATGATCCCTTTCTTTATCTGACAGATATGCATATATTTGGTGAGTCTGTCCAAAGCACCCCCCCCTATGATGCCGGTGATGGATTCACTCTTTAAAACGTCATCGAGACGATCCTCAGACCCTTTGGGCGACCCTGCTTCCTCCAAGAGCTCCACCAGAAGGAAATATGCATCCGCACTCAAGGCTGCGCTGGTCTCCAGGGCACCAAGTTCCTTCCTGTTTTTATCATACTTCTTCATCAGAGCCAGACCCCTCTCAGACTCCATGGCATCCGGATGAAAATCCGTTATCACAAAGACCTTATCGAGGATCTTTCCCCCTCTTAAGAGAAGATCCTGCTCAAAGACAACGTTGCTCATGATAATGTCCCCGGGAAACTGTTGTTTCCTCAACAGTGCAATCACCTCCAAAGAGGAGTCTTCAGAACAGGGTATATAGAGAACATCGGGATTACGATCCATAATCGAGGTCACCACTGAATCGAGACCGTCTGACGCACCTCCCACATATGCAATCTTTACAATGTTTCCCCCGAGCCGAATCATTTCCGATGAAAAAAGGCTCGCCAGCCGTACGCAGCTGCTTTTGTTTTGATCAAGAGCAATGGCAGCTCTGCCCGCATTGAGGGAGCCTGCGGTATACAACGCCGCAACCCGTGCCTGATCCTGCAGCGTAGATCCTATACGCAGGAACTGCATCTCCTTGTTCTTCGGCATACATCCCCGGGCAGTCATAACGGATATGGAGATACCGTCATTTCTGGCGCCGGCTCCATGCATTTCCTCTTTTAAAACACCCGGGAGGTAGATAACCCCGCACAGCCCCTCGCTTTCAATCAGATCTGCTATTGATGATTCCTTCATATTCTCATCGGGCTCTTTCACTATCAGGGAGATCTGCCTGTTATTGAGGGCGGGTCTGAGCTCATGTGCCATACGAATACCGTCCCACTGGCGTCTTCCATACTCGTCCGAGGCTCCTGCACCCGGCAGACAGACCCCTATCTTGAGCGGGGGTTGATCAGGATCGTAGGGCAACGTTTCTTCACCATCATCAGGACTGCATCCGCTCATGATAATTGCCATCACAAAGACAAGAACAACACGGTACAAACATCTGGCCAAATACTTCATTTCCGTCATCTCCACTTTCATCTGCCCTGAGAAAAGAATAGTATATATCACTCAACTATGGTAAGCAATCAAGCCTTAATTATCCAGAAATACTTAATCCGGGGAGATGTTCATGCCACGCATACATGTTATGGAAAGGTCATATGAGACCGGACTCGTCATCTTTGACAAAGACGGAACCCTGCTTGATTTCAAACAAACATGGCTCT
>CAYRCP010000047.1:0-10848 GCA_964422755.1 uncultured Bacteriovoracaceae bacterium
CGCCATACATATACACCCCGGCAATGATCACACAATCACTCTTGCTGCCCGGGATGTGAGCGAAGGCGGGATAGGCGTAGTTACCTCATACCCGCATCTGCAAAAAGGCACCTCATATCCTGTGGCCCTTGTCCTGCCGAAGAATCAGATCATACTCGGAAACGCCAAAGTCATGTTCAAAGCTCAAACCGGAGGTGAGAGCTTCAATTACGGGATGGAACTCGACCTTCATCCCACAGACCTTCAGTATCTCCAGCACTACGTATACAAGAGACAGGCAGGAATCCTCGCATCTATCAGGAATCTGACAATCTGATCCCGAGCTGTACAGCCTGCAGGCCGGCAGGTGTCATGCCTTCGAGAAGGGAGGCCTGACCCAGGGTTTTCGGCCGTATCTCCGACAATCTCGCCTTGAGCTCATTGGAGAGTCCCTCGATGACGTGAAAATCGATATGCTCCGGGATTGTCATCTTCTCCAGCTCTTTCATACGCTCGATCTCTCTGACCTGCCTGTTGATGTATCCCTCATACTTGATACTCACCTCCACCTCCATGCTGCTCAGGGGGCTGGAATCCGGGATCAGTCCGTGCTCCTTGAAGTCTTTCATGCTCACTTCGGGCCGTTTGAGAAGATGCGCCAGGCTGACCCGCTCGCGCTCGGTGCCTCTCGTGGGGGATACTCCGGGAATATCATCGGGAATAAGTACCGTGGTTTTTTCCATGTGCGAACGCATCTCGGAAATCTCTGCAAGAATTGTCCCGACCTTATCAAGTCTCTCCTTTGAGATAAGCCCCAGATCACGGGCTATACCAGAGAGCCTGAACAACGCATTGGTCTCCCTGAGCATGAGCCGGTATTCTGCCCTGGACGTAAACATCCGGTAGGGCTCGCTCGTCCCCCGGGTGACAAGATCATCGATCATGACGGCAATATATGCCTGAGACCGGTCAAACATACATGGGGCGCACCCCTTTATCTTGAGCGATGCATTGATTGCGGCCATGAGTCCCTGGGCTGCGGCCTCTTCATACCCGGACGTTCCGTTCACCTGGCCGGCAAGATACAACCCCTGCACACGCTTGGTCTCTAAGGTTCTTTCCAGCTGGGTGGGAAGAACGTAATCGTATTCAATGGCATAGGCGGGCCTTAAGATCTCCGCCTTTTCAAGACCGGGCACCGACCGAACGATCTGCCATTGAAGTTCGAGGGGCAGAGAATTCCCCAGACCCGATGCATAGACCTCTTTGGTGCCGATTCCTTCAGGCTCGATAATAACCTGATGCCCTCCCCGGTCACCGAATCTCATCACCTTGTCTTCCAGAGAAGGGCAGTACCTGGCGGGCTTGCCGGTTATTGCGCCTGAATACAAGGCACTGTGACGAATATTGTCCCTGATTATTTCGTGAGTAAGGGGTGAGGTTCGAGACATGTAGCAGGCACGCTGGGGCAGGTTTGAACACCTTGCTTCGAATGACAGCGGCATGTATCCGTCTACGAGGTCCTGCCTGTCCAGACAGCTCAAATCGATGCTGTCTGCATGCAGCCTGGGCGGTGTCCCTGTCTTGTGCCTGCCCATGATCAACCCCAGTCCCTTCAGGGAGGCGGAAAGTTCGTACGATCCCTCTTCACCGGCCCTGCCGGCAGGGATTTTCTGCTCACCGATATGGATCATCCCGGACAGAAATGTCCCGGCAGTAATAATTACGGCCTTTGCAGGATACACCATCCCGGTATGATCAACGACGCCCGTCACGCGGGAATCCGTTACCTCGATTAAATCTATGCGTGCCTGCCGAAGGTGAACGCCGGAGTTTTCGATCCTGGATTTTATTGCAGATTCATAGAGCCTTCTATCGTTCTGCGTCCTGGTGGCCCGAACGGCCGGGCCTTTTTTGGTATTCAAAACCCGGTACTGTATGGCGGTCTCGTCAGCGGCCTGTGCCATGATCCCGCCCAAGGCATCGATTTCCTTTACCAGATGAGATTTTGCAAGACCGCCGATGGACGGGCTGCAGGGCATCCTGCCGATGGTATCCAGGTTCATGGTAAAAAGCGCAACATCAAGCCCCAGCCTGCCCGCGGCATGTGCCGCCTCGGCCCCGGCATGACCGCCGCCGACAACGATGATATCAAATGCTTCCATGCACTCTCATGTATGGCAAAACCGTTTGCTTTTCAAGCACACAATACCTAACCCGGACAAGCCGGAACCAAAAATTCTCTCGCAAAGACGCATTCGTCAAATTCGCAATCTTTTCCTAGCGCTTATTTTCATATGAACCTTCACCGCAGAGGCGCAGAGTACGCAGAGAAAATCAATTTATATTTACCGGGAGATACCGGTAAATATAACACTTTTTCTTATGTTTTTCGAGATTCGCAACAGTTTAATCTTCTGCCTTTCTTGCAATTATTTGTGTGCATTAAGGAACATTTGTATGACAAATGATTTTTTTCAATCGTCGTCTCCCGATTGGAGAAAAGTTAATAAACTCTGGGTTTTTAGCGCCTTCTGCGGTGATATCTTTTCTATTGGTTCATTTTTTCTTTGCCATTTTTGCAAGAAATTTACAATTAAGGGACTGATCACCATTTCAGCCTCTCCTGCTGACTTGACTTGGATTGCTGAAATACTATCTTTTGTGTACCGGACGAATCATGTTCCCTGTTGAACAATGCTTTGTCTGAATGTGATGGTTTCTTATCCTGAGCAATGCAATCCTTCTTCACCATGTCCGTCCGGAAATGTGCATAAGGGGGGATAACAAATGCCTGACAGTGTTTACAAAGTGATCGAACTGGTAGGGACGAGTGAAAAGTCCTGGGAGGAGGCAGCCAAAACAGCGGTGGAGACAGCGGGCAAAAGCCTCAAAGAATTGCGCATCGCAGAGATATCCAAGCTGGACCTCAAGATCGAAAACGGTAAGGTCATGGCCTACCGTGCCCGGGTAAGTCTGTCCTTCAAGATCGAGAAGAAGACAATCCTCTAAAAACATGGCGGAGAGGTAACCCTGGGGATAAACGGGCGTTACGGCAAAATACTTTGAGTGCTGCTCCAACCGTTCAGCGGGCAGGCCTCGCACTGAGGATTCCTCGCCTTGCAATACTCCTTGCCGATGAAAACCATGAAGGCATGGAGATCCTTATACACATCGAGCCGTCTCGCAAGTTTCGTCTCGAAGAGCTGCTGGATGTCGTCGTAGCCCCAGTCAGGATCGATGATATGATGTCTGAGAAGAATCCGTCTGGTATAGGCATCCACGACAAATATTTCTTTATCAGCGGCATAGCAGCAGATACTGTCGGCGGTCTCCTTTCCAATGCCGTTTACCCCGAGCAGGGCGGGCCTCAGCGTATCCAGCTCCTGGGAAAAAAATGCCGCCAGATCTCCTGAGAACGAATCCATGATCAGAGAGATCAGGTTCTTCAACCGTTTCGTCTTGATATTGTAGTATCCCGATGGTCTGATGAGCGAGGCAAGCCGGGATTCGTCTACTGCATGTATCCGGTGGATATCGAGCATGCCTGCTGCCTTGAGATTGTCAATGGCCTTTTCCACATTGGTCCAGGCCGTATTCTGGGTAAGCACTGCGCCAACGGCTATTTCAAAGGGGCTTTCTCCCGGCCACCAGTGAGAGGGGCCATACCACGAAAAAAGCTTGTCATATAAGGCCTGCGGGGCGAACCTATCCGGGCTAATCTTCTTTAGGGCTGTTGTCCTTGTGTATGATGGCACTCTTCATCGTCTCCCGAATATCTCCACGAATGTTGAACAACCAGGCAGTCTTTTCAAACTCGTATTCCAGGGCGGCCTTTGCATCGAGACGGTTTACCACATCAAAGCTCCTTTTCAGCGCCTTGACGACCTCGGGAGATCTGTTTACCAGCTGATGTGCCCATGCACTGACCTCATCGTTGAATTTCTCGGGAGCCACTACGCGGTTTACCAGGCCGATATGAAACGCTTTCTGAGCACCGATGGGCTCTCCCCGCAAGGTCAGTTCCTTGCTCCGCGCCATGCCTATCCGGGACACAAGGGGGGTCAGCAGGGGGTTGAATCCATACTTTATCTCAGGATGTCCGAAGATTGCACTTTCCGATGCAAGAATGATGTCTCCCATGAGTGCGAGATTGAATCCCCCACCAAACGCGATCCCGCTCACCGCAGTGATGAGAATCCCCTCATAGTCCAGCAGCATTGAGTAGATCTCTACGGCAAGGCTGAAGTAGCTTGCCGCCTCTTCGCCGGTATAGTACGGGGCCTCTTTCAGGTCTATACCTGCAGAGAAGCATTCATCGCCGCCGGTCAAGATGACAAGTCTGATATCATTGTCTCTGCGCAGGAAAGAGGAAAACACGTGCTGAATCTCTATGAGCATTCCCTTGGAAAGAGCATTGAGCTCATGTTTGCGGTCCATCTCGATAATGGCTATCTGACCATCAATGTCAACCTTTATGAACTGGTATTCCATATGTTTCTCCTGAATCTGCTGTTGTTATGCTTGTACATTTATGCATAGATACTGTCAATGCTTCGAATGCTTGCGTATGCTGCATGCTTTCTGATAATGCTTTGATGGTGTCGTGTCTTAGCGTACACCAGTTGAATGAGATGGCAAGAAATGCTCTGAGTGAGTGTTTCGGTCCCGAGGTATGGGTCAAAGGTGAGATCCATGGACTCAAGGTGCATGCAAAATCGGGGCATATGTACTTCGACCTGGTAGAAAAGCCTGCCGGCACATCCGGTGCCTATATTGCCAAGGTGAGCTGCGCATTTTTCCGAGGCGCCTTCATAAAGTGGCAGCACAGTGTAACAGCTCTGGGATTAGGCCGTTTCGAGCTTCATTCCGGGCTCGAAATCAAGCTCAAGGCCCGGGTTGACCTCTTCGCAAAGGAAGGCAGGTATCAGCTCATTGTCTCCATGATCGACCCGAGCTACACCTTCGGGGCCATAGCAAAAAAACGTGCTGAAACCATCGAGCATCTCAAAGCAGCCGGTCTCATGGAAAAGAACAAGGAACTGAGCCTGCCCGCTCTTCCCCTGAACATCGGCCTGATAACCTCGAAGGACTCGGCTGCATACCACGATTTCATGAGTATCATCACCCAGAGCAACTACTCCTTTACCATCACGCTCTTTGATGCGCACATGCAGGGAGAACATACCGTAGAGGAGGTTATAAGCGGTATCAGAGCCCTTCAAAAAAACCCCCGGGTGGATACAGTTGTCATTATCCGCGGAGGCGGGGCAAAAACCGACCTGTTCTCCTTTGATGATCCCGCCCTCTGCACAGCCGTTGCACAGTGCACAAAACCCGTGATCACGGGCATCGGGCACGAGATCGATATCAGCGTCTCCGACATGGTTGCACACACCTATTGCGTCACCCCCACTGACGTGGCGCGATTTTTTGTATCCCAGGCAGATGAACTCTGGGAGTACCTGCTCCAGGCCCGCCAGGCTCTTTCAATCTCTTCCCAGCGTGTGACGGAGGCAGCATACCAACGCCTGGAATCGGGTGCCACACTTCTCGAACATATCACCAGGAGGTGGGCGCTTGCTGCCTATTCCCGCCTGACAGCCCTGGCGTATGCCATTCATGCAAACGTTTTGCAGAGACTTTCAGCAGGACAAACCGCCCTGGCCGGCATCACTATGCATCTCAAAGGCCAGGCAGAGCTCACAATCGAGGGTGAACGCCGAACAGCCGACATGCTTCGGGTCAGCTGCAAACACAGCTCCCGGACAATACTGGATGCAGGTTCCAGGGACATACGCTCCGCACTATCCTCTCTGAAAAAAACGACCCTGCAGGCCTTTAGTTCGACTGAGCATTTTTTAGACCGTCAGCAGCACGTGGTGAAGCTCATGAACCCTGCTGAAACACTGAAAAGAGGCTACAGCATAACCATCAGCAGCTCCGGGAAAAAAGTCACAGACCCAAAGGACGTGGACGAGGGAGAGAACATAACCACCTATGTTCAAAAAGGCACCATCATGAGCACAGTCTATGACAAGGAGTCGTCATGAAAAAACCAAGAAAATATTCACAAGTATTACAGGATCTGGAAAAAACCCTGGAAAAGATGGACAAGGGGGAAATCACCATTGACAACCTCGAAGCGGAAGTCAAGTCCGCTGCAGAAAAGATAACATTCCTTCGCAGCAAACTACGATCCACTGAAGCGGAAATCACCCGAATACTCAGGGATATAGAGGATGATAAACCCATCGAACAGACAAATGACAACAACATGACCACTTAGGTGATTGACCCTCTTAATTGTGGTCTGTTATAGGAGTCTTATGAACATCTCAGAACAAGCACAAATAATAACGCCATTTCTCGTTATGGACGTCATGGAACGGGCCAATACCTTGTCTGCCCAGGGCAGGGATGTAATTCACATGGAAGTGGGAGAGCCGGATTTCGATACCCCCGCGTGCATCCGCGAAGCCGCGCAAAAAGCCATGGAAAAAGGCAAGACCCACTACACCGACTCTTTAGGCATCCCCGAGCTGAGGTCAGCAATCGCCCGGCACTACAAAAAAACATACGGCGTGGATGTCGACCCTGATCAAGTCATGGTAACTGCCGGATCATCACCCGCACTCCTGATAGCAATCTCCTGTCTGGCAGACAAATTTGATGAGATCATCATGACCGATCCGTACTATGCCTGCTACCCGAATTTTGTAAAGCTCATCAGCGCAGTGCCAAGGTGCATCCCCACGGGCAGTGACGACGGCTTTCAGCTCAACCCGGACAAGGTGAAAGATGCGCTGAGTGCAAAGGCAAAGGCCATCCTGATCAATTCGCCGGCAAATCCTACCGGCATCTGCCTGGACAGACAACACATGGAAGGACTCTCCTCCCTCGGGCTTCCCATTATCTCCGATGAGATCTACCACGGTCTTGTCTACGATTCTCAGCAGCATACGATCCTCGAGTATACGGACAATGCCATTGTCATAAACGGTTTCTCAAAGGCATATGCAATGACCGGGTGGCGCCTTGGATGGGCGATTTTCCCCAAAGCACTCATTCGAACAGCCCAGATACTCCAGCAGAATCTGATGATATGCGCACCCTCCATTGCTCAGTGGGGAGGAATTGCAGCGCTCACCCAGGCTGAAGATGACGTGAGGAACATGCACGAGATCTTTTCCAGCCGCAGAAAGGTCATGCTGGGGGCCATGGCAAAGCACGGATTTGCCGTGGAAGTGGAGCCCACAGGGGCATTCTATGTCCTGGTAAACATGGATCAACACATCACAACCGATTCATACAGCCTTGCCATGGATATCCTTGATCATACAGGGGTCGGGGTAACACCGGGAATAGATTTCGGCCCCGGTGCAGCGAACTATATACGGTTCTCCTATGCCAATTCCGAGGAGAACATCATAGCCGGCATCGACAGGATAGCCGATTATATAAAGGGCCTATGACAGTTAAAATAAAAGATGCCCGGTATGCCGGGTCCGTCTATGAAAAGCTCCCGGACCTCCCCGAGTTTGCCTTTGCAGGACGCTCGAACGTGGGAAAATCATCACTGATCAATATGCTGCTGAACCGCAAATCCCTGGTGAGAACCAGCAAGCAGCCCGGCAAGACGAGAAACGTCAACTACTTTGCTGTAGACCTGGTGGATCTGCCCTCCATCCACATGGTGGACCTGCCCGGGTACGGCTATGCCAAGGTCTCCCTTGATATGAAAGATTCCTGGGGCAGGCTCGCCGAAAACTATTTTCATGAAAACAAAAACCTGCAACTCATCATACTTCTCATCGATATTCGCAGGGACCTCAAAGACGAAGAATTCATGGTGTTTGATCTGGCAAAGAACTCCAAGTGCGAGTTTCTCCTCGTTGCAACGAAAGCGGACAAACTCAGCAGGAACAAGCAGCAGCAACGCATAGCAGAAATCAAAAAAATCTGCGGTATCAAGCCGGTCCTCAGTTCTGTTCTCAACCGGCAGGGCATCGATACGATCTGGCAGTCCATAGTGGAGCACCTCTCATAGGAAGAAGGGAATGCTTGTTGCCGGCCCGATGATCTCTTAAAGCACCTTCCGGGGGGCACGGCCACTGTACTCGGCACAAAAATAACTATGTACACAATATAATTTTGTGTTAGTATCCGCTCATGGGTGATAATTCGTTTACCAGTATCCTGATACTCCTCGCTTTGTTTATCGTTCTCCCCACTGTACTCAAATTCATCGGACAGTACACCCTGGGCAGCAAGAATGGCGACAATAAGCCGGACGAAAACGAGCCCACCCATACCCGGCCGGATATGACGGAATACAGGGAAGAAGAACACCCTTTTAGAGAGGATTTCGATGATCACGTCAGAACGCCTGTCTCAAAAAAGCCCATAAAACCGAGATGGTTCTAGAACACAAACCTACAAATCAGGGAATTCGTTTCATTGTAGGCATCTTAATTATTGCCGTATCCATATACGCTTTTTATATCAGCTTAGCCAAAAAGAACTCTCCGGAACTCTTCCTCATACCCAAGACCATTCAAACCCTTGAATATCCCTGCAAAACCGAACCCATCGGGGAACTCACCCTGTGCATACCATCTGATCTCGCTTTTTCCCGCGACGGGGACGGTCTGAACGTCTTCTCTGCACAGACCAGGATCAGAGGAACCATCCGCGTCGTGGATGAACTTCCCCAGGACAAACCATGGCGGGAATCATTGCACAAACCGTGGATAAAACAATTCATCGGTGACGTGGACGGCATGGACACCTATGATCTCATGCTGAAGATCCTTGAACACAAATATAATCCGACGCTCATGGGCGTCAAGGCACAGCTGATACCACCCTGGATGAAAAACAATGACCAGGCCCGCATCCTAATCCCTGAAGGGAGTAATGCCCTGCTCTTCTATACGCCTTCCCAGTTTATGGGGCTGGTATTTTCCGGCAGCGACATCATCATACTCTCTTTTGACGGGTACATGGACGAGGTCCTGGCCGCGAGCATCATGAATTCTGCCGAGTCTATTTAAACGGCAGCACTAAAAACGGAATCGCTGCATTTTTCATGAATTTTTCTGCGTAATCACTCCTGAATCCCGACAGCGTACCTTTGCTCAGTTCATGGGTGAGAATGAGAAGCTCGATCTGCTTGTCCTCTATCACCTCATTGAACACTTCCAGGGGGCTCCCCCGCCTGATCAACCTGTGGGCTGAGTCTATCTTGTCGCCTAAAGCATGGCTGCATATACCATACATCTTGTCTTTGGCAGCCTGGATCACTTCCTCTTCAAGCTTGTCCGTATTGATATGGGGCACGTAAAATCCGGCTGCACGCTTAATATCCGTGACCGTGTGCAAAACAAACAATTCGGCATCGAGGAGCCTGGAAATCTGATACGCATAATCCACAAGGTAGTAGCTGTTTTTACCAAAGTCGATGTAACAAAGAACTCTCTTGGGTTTTTCCACTATGTTCTTCTTCATAAGAATCCTCCTGTTGTGTGCGGGGTCTGCTTTTTCAATGGTTAAGAACCGAATCAATTACACTTTTTAATTCTTTGAGACGAAACGGCTTGGCGACAAATGCATCGGCGCCTTTTTCAAAGGCCAGTTTTTTTGCTTCACTCACCCCGAACCCGGTAATCAGAATAATGGGAAGATTCGGGTATGTAGTCTTGAGTTCCGTCATCAGGGTAAAACCGTCCATCTTGGGCATATGGATATCGCTCACCACTATGTCCATAGACGTTCTTTCCATCGATGCCAGTGCCTCGCATCCGTCACCGGCGGTGAACACATGATACCCGTGCATGCTCAAGAACTCGGAAATCACATGCGTCAGTTCATTTGAGTCGTCTACGACGAGAACATTTTTGCTGTCACTCATTGCCTTTGTTCTCTGTTAAATCAATAATTTCATAATCTCTCAAACCGGTATATTTTTTTGTCTCGGCAGAGGTGAGTTTTGCAAGCTTATCCAGGACCTCTTTGATCTTGAATACCTGATCTTCAATGATCCCAAAGGTATCCTGCACTTTCTGATTCTTCTCCAGCGCCGGCAATATCTGCAGCATCTCTATATTGCCGAGAATAATATTAAGCGGGGTATTGATTCTATCAGAAAGGGTCACGGTTGTCTTGGAAATCGCGCCAACCTCCTGAATACGTTTCTGCTCCGTTCCATAATTCTGCATCTCCAGGGCCCTGTGCACCCTCAAGATCAACTCGTTTTCGTCGCAGGGTTTCAAGAGATAGTCATACACGCCGAGCCTCAGCGCTGTTACCGCAGTTCTTATGGACCCATACCCCGTAATAACGATCACGAGAGTCTGAGGGGAGACAACCTTTACATTTTCTAAGAGCTCCAGCCCCCCCATCCCCTCCAGCACAAGGTCGGTGAGAACGAGATGATACTCCTTTTCATACAGAAGCTTGAGCGCATCCTCAGCGCACGGCACATCGTCAACCTCATGTCCATGGTTTCTGAGGATATTCACAAGTGAATATCTAACGATTTCTTCATCATCAACGACGAGGATTCTTTTCTTTTCCACTGCGTTTATGCCTCAAATTGTCTATGGGATGTTTATCTGTTTATGTACAACATCCCTCAGCTCTCTGATTCTAAATGGTTTTCGTAGAAAAGCCACACCGGTATTCTCGAGAAATTCCTTTACCTCGAAATCATAGGTGTCCCCGGTGACAAACATGAATCTCTTCTTCAGCACAGGATATTTCTTCACCACCTCATGATACAGTTCCATGCCGTTCATCACGGGCATCCTCAGATCGGAGATAATGAGCTCCCAGGCATGTTCATCGAGATGATCATAGGCCTTCCTG
>CAYRCP010000048.1:0-10832 GCA_964422755.1 uncultured Bacteriovoracaceae bacterium
GGCATGGGCCACCAGCATCTGGTACCCTTTCAGGCCGATCCCGTTCAGAGAGGCCATGACAGAGTACGGACCGATAGCAGGCCGTGAGCACTCGAGGGTAAACAGGGCCGGATCATGCCGGTAGTCCGCCTCTGAAAAGTACGGGACCTGTTCCATGGAACGAAAGAGGAGTTTAATGTCATCCCGGTTATACACGATAAAGGCGCTTGAAGGATAATGCCCCCACCCCATCTTGTGAAAATCAATGGTTACCGAGTCGGCATACTGCATGCTCATGGCCTTTTCTCTGATCCGGGTGATCAACGAGATCATCTCCTTATTCAGTTTAAAGGCATTTTCCTCCACATCATATTCATTCAGAAAACTCAGCTGCCATCCTGCAGCTGCATCGACATGAAGCTGCGGAACAGTCACGGAGTATTTTTTTGCCTTGTCTTCGATAATCCTCCTGATCCCTGCAATATCGTCGATACCAAAGGCATCGGTGCTCCCGAAGGTGGCGATGACAAAGGCCACAATCTTCTTGGCTGCATACAGCTTTTCCAGCTCTTCCTCTAAGAGCTCAAGATTCATGCTGCATGCATCGTCCGTGGGGATGGAGATGAGGTTGTCGGTTCCAATGCCGAGCCAGCCGGCTAAAGTTTCATTGGAATAATGAGCGGCCTGGGATACGATACCCACAACAGGGTAGCCGGAAAGCCCTTTTTTCATGGCGCCGGGCACCAGTTTTTCGATCCCGATTTTGCCTCCATACAGGTTGGATATGGTCCCGCCCATGGTAAAGATGCCCCAGGGATTTTTCGTGTGATAAAAGACCAGATTCGCCAGGGTGGTGATCGCCTTGAGCTCCAGTTCATTGGACCTCTGGCTGTAGGTGTCCACACACAGATTGGGGTTTTTCAGCATGCACGCGATGGAACCGATTAACGAGGCATAGTTTGCCGGTCCCTTGACATTTTCCAGATGAAACTTCGAATACCAGCCATCCGTACCCCAGAAGAACGGGAATATGGCATCGCGGGCATCTTTGAGGTTGCCCGGAATAACATTGATCTCAGGATTTGACTGGGCAGTTTCATAATTCCTCGACATGGGTTCCATCGCCACCAGCGTCTCTTCCGCATCTATAGTATTTAAAAATTCATTGAAAATCTGCAGGATTTCATCTTTATTGCAGGTGAAGAAGGTATCAATCAATGCTTTCAGGGCTTTCTCGTCCATAATATCCTCGTGTTTGTAATAAAATATGCAGCTCTTGATCCTGGATCTTTATACCCAGCCTATCAAAAAAGATAACCTGTGTATATGTGAAGTCAACGAGAGATTGAAAGTCCCATTTACTTTATCTTTCAGAGATTTAATATATAAACTTATGATATTCTATCCTCAACTTTATTAAAATGAGATTGTTGTTTGATATCAACAGCAATTGAAAGATGGGATAATGAACAAGATCATAGCGGTAATCGATGATGAACCTGACATCCTGCACCTGGTGGGCCTGCATCTGAAGAAGGCGTCATACGATGTCCGGGAGTTCTCCGACGCGTCCTCCTTTATGATGTCTCTGCAGGTGGCAACCCCGGACCTCATTATACTGGATCTCATGCTCCCCGACGAAGACGGTCTCTCCATCTGCAAAAGACTCAAGCAGGATCCTGCATTCAACCCCATTCCCATTATCATGCTCACCGCAAAAACCCAGGAACACGATAAAGTCACGGGGCTGGAGCTCGGGGCAGATGACTATGTGACAAAGCCGTTTTCCCCGAAGGAACTGATAGCCCGGGTCAAGGCAGTATTGAGAAGAGCAGGAAAAACAGAGGAGGTCTCAATTACCATCGACAACATGCTCACCATCGACCCTGAGCGATTCGAGGTCAAAGTTTATGACAAGCCTGTAGCCACTACGCCTGTCGAGTTCAAGATACTCTATCTGCTGGCAAAGGACAGGGGCAGAGTCTTTACCCGGGAGAGGATCCTGGATCATCTCTGGGGAAACGAAAAGGCAGTATTGGACAGAACCGTGGATGTGCACATAAAGAATCTCAGGGATAAACTCGGAGAGGCAGGCCATCTTATCAGGAACATTCGGGGTGTGGGGTATAAACTGGCATGATGAGAAAACCCATCGTTATTAAAATATTCGTCGGGTACCTCCTGGTTACCCTTGCCCTGGCAGGGTTAATCCTGGTCATCTCGTTCAAGACAATCCGGACCCAATATCTTGACACGGTCACCAACAATCTCAAGACCATCGGCATTCCTCTGCAGGAGATGACTACACCCCTGATTGAGACGGAGAACCTCGAAGGGCTCAGATCCATGGTCGGCGAACTCGGAAACAAACTACAGATACGTATTACCATCATCAATGCTGAAGGAACAGTCCTTGCCGACTCACAGGAAAAAAGCGAATCGCTTGAGAGTCACCGAAACAGGCCGGAGATACTCTCCGCCCTTGTGGGCAAAACCGGGCGCTCCATACGATACAGCACTACATTGAGGCAGGATATGCTCTATGTGGCGCTGCCCATGGAGAGCAGGGGGAAAATCTCGGCCGTACTGAGATTAAGCCTCCCACTCCAGGATATAGAAACCCTGCTTGGCAAGGTAAAAGCAAACATACTGCAGTCGGCATCGATCATTATCCTCTTCTCGCTGATCATTGCGCTGATCTTCTCCCACATCCTCTCTACACCGATACGCATGATAAACCGTGCTTCGAAGAAAGTTGCATCCGGGAACCTCAAGACCCGGGTCCCGGTGCTGGGCAACGATGAAACAGGAGAGCTTGCAGCCAGCTTTAATGATATGACCGAGAAACTCGAGGCATCCTTCAGCGAACTCAAGGACAGGAAGGAGAAGCTCGAGGGCATCATCGCATCCATAAGCGAGATACTGCTTGTTCTCGACCGGGAAGGCAAGATCCGGCTCTTCAGCGACAGCCTTTCAACGATAACCGATAGCGAGGACATTCATGGCAGATACTATTGGGAGGTCATTCGCGCACCGCAATTGGGCGAACTGCTCGGCAACGCTGTTTCATCACCTCTTCACCATGAAATCCAGATGGGAGATAAACACTACCTGTGCAGCATTACCCCCATGCCATCAGACATGGCAAAGGTGGTCCTGCTGCATGACATCACTGAAATGAAACAGATCGAACAGATCAAA
This sequence comes from uncultured Bacteriovoracaceae bacterium, assembly GCA_964422755.1. Classification (GTDB taxonomy): domain Bacteria; phylum Desulfobacterota; class Desulfomonilia; order UBA1062; family UBA1062; genus DSAD01. Next base: position 3,181 of record CAYRCP010000048.1, read on the forward strand.
AAAGACCTGGTGGTAAACGTCTCTCATGAACTGCGCACACCTCTGACAGCCATAAAAGGATTCACCGAGACACTGCTCGATGAACGTGATGAAAAGCACAAGGAATATCTCACTATTATACTGAAAAACACAGACCGGCTGATCAATATCGTCAGCGATCTCCTCAATTTATCGGAACTTGAAAACCGAGCCTCTGGTATCAGGGTAGAAGATGTCGATATCGCAGCCCTGATCGATAAGGTGATGATCCTGTTTGAACACAGAGCCGATAGGAAGAATATCGAACTGAAGATTGAGAGGCCCGACGATCCTGTTGTCATTCAGGCGGATGCTTTCCGGCTGGAACAGCTGTTGAGCAATCTGATCGACAATGCCGTAAAATACACGGAACAAGGCGCCATAACGGTTTGCATCGAGAAGAAGCCGGAGGAAATCGCCATTAACATACATGATACCGGCATCGGTATCCCTTCAGAGCATATACCGAGAATATTCGAACGGTTCTACGTGGTCGACAAATCCAGATCACGAACCCTCGGAGGAACCGGGCTGGGACTGGCGATTGTCAAGCATATTGCCCAGTTGCATGGCGGAGATGTCTCGGTAGAGAGTTCTCCGTATGAGGGCACGACCTTTACCATCACATTACCGGCGAATCCCCTTCCTTAACCAAAAATTAACATTATCTTTATACGATATTAACACTACCGGGTTATCCTCCATCAGAAAACAATACCAGGAGGTCAATTATGAACCGAATCAGCATGTTAAAACGGATCGGTATGCTGTTCATCTTCACCCTTTCATTCACTCTGACAGGGGTGGGCATTTCCAATGCAGCAGGAAACGAGCTTACCATAAAGGGTTCCACAACCGTTCTGCCAGTGGCCCAGATAATGGCCGAGGTATTCATGGACAGAAACCCTGATGTCGACATCTCTGTCCAGGGAGGCGGTTCGGGCGTCGGCATAGCATCACTGCTCGACGGTACCACGGATATTGCAGATTCATCGAGGAAGATAAAAGACAAGGAAATTGCAAAGGCAAAAGAACATGGCATCACCCCCCATGAGATCGTCATTGCCATGGACGGCATCGCAGTCATTGTTCACCCTTCGAACAAAATCAGTCATCTCTCTAAAGAGCAGATCAAGGCCATCTATACCGGAAAGGTATCCGACTGGGCGGAACTAGGTGGTGAGAAGAAAAAGATCGTGGTGGTATCCCGTGACACCTCAAGCGGAACCTTCGAGGCATTCGAAAACCTCACGCTGGACAAGGAAAAGGTGCGCCCGGACGCACTGACAACGGCATCGAACCAGGCGGTGGTCATGACCGTTGCCGGTACTCCGAACGCTATCGGCTATGCGGGCCTGGGCTATTTATCCAAAAAGGTCAAGCCACTGAAAGTCGACAACGTTGAATGCACGAGAGAAACGATCATTTCCGGTTCCTACCCCCTGTCAAGGCCCCTGTTCATGTATACAAACGGAGAACCGGGGGGCAAGATAAAGCAGTTCATCGACTTCATCTTAAGCGAAGAAGGGCAGAAACTGGTGGAAGAGGAAGGTTTCGTCGGGTTGAAATAAATCCAGGCCATCATGACCCTGCACATCATTATCATATAACTGATTGCGAAAAGAAGAGATTTTCAAATGGCATATACCATGATCCGATTTAAGGAAAGACTCTATGAGTGGGTATTTGCCATTCTTGCCTTTGCATCCCTGGTTTTTCTTGTAGGCATCATCCTGACCCTGTGTTTGCATGCCCTTCCGGCGCTGACACAGCTCAATTTCATCCAGTTCATCTTCGGACAACACTGGTACCCCACCTATGAACCGCCTGAGTTCGGGATATTCCCCCTTGTTTTGGCATCGGTCCTGGTCACGTTCGGGGCCATGGTGGTCTGCGTACCCATCGGAATCGGCAGTGCGCTGTACATCCACGAGCTGGCCGGGCACCGGCAGCGTTCAATAATCAAACCCCTGATCGAGATCCTGGCAGGCATCCCGTCCATTGTGTTCGGATTTTTCGGCATGGTTGTCGTAGCGCCATTTATTCAGAACCTGTTCAACATCCCCATAGGCCTCAACGCCTTTACCGCCAGCCTGATCCTCGGGATCATGGCAACACCCACGGTATGCAGTATCGCCGAAGATGCCCTGAGCTTTGTCCCGACGAGTTTCAGAGAGGCCTCGCTCGCCCTGGGTGCAAACCGGTGGCAGACCCTTGTGAAAGTGGTTGTTCCTGCTGCAGGCTCCGGCATCTCCACCGCCATAATCCTTGGCATGAGCAGGGCTGTTGGTGAGACCATGACCGTGCTTATGGTGGCAGGCGGCGCAGCCATGATCCCGAAATCACTCTTCGATCCGGTACGCCCCATGACTTCAACCATTGCCGCCGAGATGGGTGAAGCGGTTATGGGGAGCCTTCATTTCCAGACACTGTTTGCCATCGCCCTTATCCTTTTTGGTATCACACTCATATTCAACATCATTGCAGAGATGGTAAGCAGAAGATTCAGATTGAAACTGGGGCTCGGAAGATGAAGACTGAAAAGAATCTTCTCAGGAGCAGTTCATCAGACGTAGGTGAACACGAAGGCGGCATGGCATCCACTCACCGGAATAAAACCATGGTGTTTACCCGGACAAAGGGTAAGAAGCTCACCCAGGCCATCGGTTTTGCCCTGCTTTCGCTCTGCATTGTCTTTGCCCTGATCTTTCTCGGGTCCATCATCTACTTCATTGCGAGCCGCGGCATCCATGTCATCTCATGGGAGTTTCTCACCCAGGTGCCGAGAAGAGCCATGACCCAGGGTGGTGTCGCCCCTGCAATCGTCGGGACATTCTACCTCACCCTCGGGGCGCTGCTCTTTTCCGTACCTCTGGGCCTTGCCTGCGCCATCTACATCTGCGAATACAGCCCGGCAACGTATGCCGTCAACATCATACGCCTGAGCATCAACAACCTTGCAGGTGTCCCTTCCGTGGTTTTCGGTCTTTTTGGTTTTGCCGTATTTGTAAAATTCTTCGGTTTCGGTGTCTCTATCCTCTCCGGAAGCCTCACCTTGGGCATCATGGCCCTGCCCGGGATCATATCCGCATCGCAGGAGGCACTCCTGGCCGTGCCCCAGTCCTACAAGGAGGCATCCCTGGCCCTGGGGGCAACACACTGGCAGACCATAAAGAAGGTGGTGCTGCCCTCTGCTCTGCCCGGTATCCTGACCGGGGTAATCCTCAACGTAGGCAGGGCGGCCGGGGAGACCGCCCCTATCCTCTTTACCGCGGCAACGTTCTATACCCGGGGATATCCTGATTCGATCCTCTCCGAGGTCATGGCCCTGCCTTATCACATCTATGCACTCATGACCGAAGGAACGCGCCCCGAACAGCAAACCATGATCGCATACGGCTGCTCTCTCATACTGTTGTGCATGGTCCTTCTCATATCCGCTGTAGCCATTTACTTCCGCCAGAAACAAAGGAGAATGTATGGAACCTGAGGTAAAAATCAAGGCACGTGGCGTCAATTTCTTCTACGGGAAAAAGATTGCCTTGAAGAATATGGATCTCGATATCTTTTCACAACAGGTGACGGCACTGATCGGCCCTTCAGGATGCGGAAAATCAACCTTCATCAGGCTGATAAACCGCATGAACGACCTCATCCCGGGTGCCCGGGTTGAAGGAAAGATTACCCTGGATGATATGGATATCAATGATCCGGCCACCGATGTCGTCGACTTGAGAAGACGTGTGGGCATGGTATTCCAGAAACCCAATCCCTTTCCCAAGAGCATTTATGAGAATCTCGCCTATGGCCTGGTAATCAATGGGGTAAAAGACAAGGATTTTATTCATGAACGGGTTATCGAATCCCTGAAGAAAGCTGCCCTGTATGAAGAGATAAAGGACCGGCTTCATGATAATGCCCTGATGCTTTCCGGAGGTCAGCAGCAGCGGCTCTGTATCGCACGGTGTCTGGCTGTTGAGCCGCAGGTGATTCTCTTTGATGAACCATGTGCAAGCCTCGACCCCATCTCCACGAAAAAGATCGAAGAACTCATCCTGGAATTGAAACAGGAGTATTCGATAATCATCGTGACGCACAACATGCAGCAGGCGGCACGGGTCTCTGACTATACTGCATTCATGTATATCGGCGAACTGATCGAATTCGGCCCCACCGAGAAGATATTTACCGTGCCGAAAGAGAAGATGACAGAAGAATATCTGTCAGGGAAATTTGGTTGATGAAAAAAATAAAGGTTATTTTTGTATGCACGAACAACTCCGCCCGTTCGCAGATGGCAGAGGGGATCCTTCGCCACCTCTATGGTGAGGGCTATGAGGTCTACAGTGCAGGCACCCAGCCTACTTCAGTAAAGCCACTCGCCATAGAAGTCATGAAAGAGATCGGGATCCATATCTCTCATCAACACTCCAAGGGCATGGATGAACTCAGCGGAATTGATTTTGACGTGGCTGTCACCGTGTGCGATCAGGCAAAAAAAACATGCCCTGTCATACCGGGCACCGGGATGGTAATACACAAGTCCTTTGAAGATCCGACAGACCTCGCCTCTTTCAGGAAAACGTGCGCTGAGATTAAAGACTGGATAGAGAGCCACTTCAAAGATCCGGACACCTTGATAACTATCCCGCCGAAGCTGTAAGGAGATCTTATGTTGGAAGAAACCAAACTCATGAACCTCAAAAAGGAACTGGTAGAGTATGCAACCCTGGTGGAGTGCATGCTCGATAAGGCCATCACCGGCCTGAAAGACAAAAACGCGGATCTCCTCAAGGAGGTCATAGAAGTCGATGAACCCGAGGCAAACAGATTCGAGGTGAAGCTCGATGAGATGTGCATCGTCCTTATCGCCCAGCACCAGCCTGCGGGAAAGGCCCTGCGCACCATCTTTATGGCATCGAACATCGACAATGTCCTGGAGAGGATGGGCGATCATGTCGTCAACATAAGCGAAAGCAGCCTGTTTCTCATAGAAAGGCCGCCGGTAAAACCGCTGATTGACACGCCAAGAATGTCCGAGGTGGTAAGAGGGATGATCGCAGACAGCATACAATCCTTTCTAAACGAAGATGCCGTTCTCGCCCAGAACGTGTGCGAACGGGATAATATCGTTGACGGGCTCAGGGATCAGATTACCCGGGAACTCATAACCTACATGAGTTCCGACCCGTCCACCATCGAGAGAGCCCTCCACCTCATGAAGATAGCGAGCAATCTCGAACGTATCGCCGATCTGACAACAAACATATGCGAAGACGTCATCTACATGGTAAAGGGCAAGGTGATCAAACACCACCTGGACAGCCTGTAGGGAATTTCAATAAAATGTGCGTTCAATCCGAAGAAAAATATTCATCGCGGCAGCCCGAGACCGAAACAACAGGACTCAGGTCGCAACCCAGTCAATGATGTGTTCTTCCAGCTCTTCTTCGTGAACATAATCCTCGCTCACGACCTTTTCACACACCGATATCTCTGCCTTGCGCACCATTTCCATATCGCCGCAGACCAGATGATGCCACCACGGCAGATCACGACCCTGTGCAACGAGGCGGTACGCGCAGGTATCGGGCAGCAGATGCAGGCTCTGCTTGACAGACTCCGGGGTCAGCATTAAACATTCCGGCTTCTGCAACTTCCTGTCATCATATGACGTGCAGCGGCACAGGTTAATATCGAGAAGAGAGCAGGCAACATTGGTATAGACAATCTCATGGGTATCTTCGAATTCCAGCTTGCGCAGACAGCACCTGCCGCATCCGTCGCACAATGACTCCCACTGAGCGTGCGTCATCTCATCGAGATCAAGGCGTTTCCAGAAAGGGATAATCTCTGTGTTCATGGTGTGTTCCTATCAGTTCTTTCCAGTACGTGTCACCATATGATTTGCTGATGTGAAAAGATATATGAACAAAGGTACAAGATTTAAGGTATAAGGTCTTAAGGATTTCGTTTGAACAGGTCAGGACATAGGTAGCAGTTTAAAATCCTGTGTTTTTTGCTTCTTTCCCCCGGAAGCATGAAAGAAGTACTTATAGAGACTCCTGGGTCCCCGCCTACGCAGGGACGACTGGGGAAGAACAGAACCACTAGCCCTGTCCCGTTTCCTCAGTCTTTCTCCAGCGCCAGTTGAAAGTCATTCCCTCGCAGGATGGAATCCAGTCTCCTTGATCAAACAATATCGCGGCTCAAGCCGCTCCCACAGGGTTCTTGAATTTCTTTGTTTTTCCCCTTCTGCCTGACATCTCGAGCTTTCCTGCTCGTCCTGCCTTCCCGTGTCCGGCATAGTTGCAAACGAAGCCTTCTGCCTTGGATCATGAACCCAATGTCTTGCCCTGCCTTAGATCCTGTTCCCCAAGTCCTGTTATTTTTCAATCATCCTTAGAAAGTTTTGTCCCACAGTGCTTGCAGTATATGGCGTCTGGTTCGTGCCCGCGCTCCATGCATTCCGGGCAGACCTTTCTTGCGCGCTTCCTGCCGAAGGCCTGCGACATCTCCACCGTCACAATCCCGGTGGGCACGGCAATGACGCTGTAGCCCAGGATCATGATCAGGGAGGCAACGATCTGACCTAAATTGGTTTTTGGAGAGATGTCGCCATATCCCACTGTGGTGAGCGTCACGATGGTCCAGTAAATGCTCCTGGGGATGCTCGTAAACCCATTCTCCGCCCCTTCGATGAGGTAAATAAGGGAGCCGAAGATTACGGCAAGGGTTACCACAGTAAAGAGAAATACTGTTATCTTACGGGCACTGGCACGCAGTGACTGAACGAGCAGGCTTGCCTCTCCGATAAACTGCACAAGCTTGAGCACACGGAAGATGCGCAGCACCCTGAGAATCCGTATTACCAGAAAATACTGACTCCCAGGAATTATCACACTCAGGTACGTCGGCAGAATCGCAATAAGATCCAATATCCCGAAAAAACTCTTTGCATAATGGATTCTCTTGTCCGCACACATAATCCGAAGAACATACTCAACGGTAAACAGGATGGTAAACAGCCATTCAAGGCAATACAGCAGGTGGCCGTATGATGATCTTATGGTGTCCACACTGTCGCACATGACCACCACCACACTCAGCAGAATACATACGATCAACACTTCATCAAAACGTTTGCCCGAGGGTGTATCCGCTTCAAAGATGATCTGATAGAGCTTCTTCTTCCACCCGACTTGACTATCAACTTGTGAGTTCTTCATGGGACCGTTTGCTCACCTCTCCTTGTAAAATACAGCTTAAGCACCTGAGAATTCCCGAAACATGTGACAGAATCCACCCTCTAGTTATTATTTCCTCATGAAAGGATGTCAACTGCTTTAAACCTTTATTGAGCATTAAAAACAATGAGCGGCAGCGATGAAGATTAAGAGAGGCTGTAGATGCCCCGAAAGAAATGCCCTTGGGGTGCTGAATGTGCCGTGAACAGTTACCTTTTTTATTCCATTTTCAGAAGAAACCACACGGAATCACGCTCAACGAGGTACAAACACATCAGAGTCCATGTGGGAGCGGCTTAAGCCGCGATTAAGGGATGTGTGCAAGCTCCATGCTAGAAATGGGTCTTCATGAGGAGGTAGACGACATCATTATCCTTATATCCGCCG
>CAYRCP010000049.1:0-10682 GCA_964422755.1 uncultured Bacteriovoracaceae bacterium
TCAGACAATATACGTATGAAGAATATGTGAACCTGGTAAAGTCTTTTCATGGAAGTGTAGCCCCCGGCATGATTATCGGAGGATTCATGGTTGATTGTGCCTTTAAGAACCTCCCTGAAGGAGATTTTTTCGATGCGCTGTGCGAGACGAGAGCTTGTCTTCCCGACGCCATACAACTGCTCACTCCCTGTACGTACGGCAACGGATGGCTCACCGTAGAGAACCTGGGGAGATATGCACTGACCATGTATGAGAAATATGGAGGCCGTGGCGTTCGTGTCTGGGTTGATTCTGCAAAGATTGTGAACTGGCCGGAGATCAACTCGTGGTTCTTCAAATTAAAGCCCAAGGACCAGCAGGATTCACGAGAGCTTTATGCGCAGATCAAACAGGCAGGCTCGACATTGTTCAGTATGGCACCGGTAAAGGTCCGTGGACATCTCATCAAAAAAAAAGGGAAAGGACGTATTGTGGTATGCCCTGTGTGCAGGGAGGCATATCCTGAAAACCACGGTGCGTCGTGTCTGGCATGTCAGGGCAATTCACCCTATGAACAAATGAATACGTAGAGATACGTTCTCAAAATAATTTAAAGTCCTTGCCTAAAGGCAGTTCCAAACGACTGCTTCGCGATATGACAAGGATCCTGCCGGGACCAGGGCGATTCCGCTCTACCTCTCGAAAGCTGATTTCGGGGCAGCCATGACAGTATGGTGTCGAGGTATGAGTTATGAACATACCTCGACAGACGACCCGGCGGCACCACAACGCGGCACAGGAAAGCCAACCAACAGGATAAAGGAGGAGATCGTGGAGGGGAAAACAGATTGGCTGCTTCTCTGGAGACAGATCAGCGAGGTCCATGAAGAAGGGCACGAACGCAAAGAGATTAACAGGAACGGGGGCGATGTCTGGGCTGAACAGGCCAGAAAATTCGACTCCCAGGTGAGGGACAAGTGGAGCAGGCCCGATTCAAGCAGACAATTCATCATCTCACGACTTGTAGAAAACCCGGGATCGACGCTGCTCGATATCGGTGCAGGCACCGGGGCCTGGGCGTGCCTGCTCTCCCCGTATGTGAAACAATTGACCGCCCTGGACCCTTCGTCTGCCATGATATCGGTCATGAGGGAGAACATTCTCGGACAGGGTATCGATAATATCGAGATCCTTCAGGGCCGGTGGCCTCATACCCGCACAGACAAACACGACTTTTCCCTGTGCTCCCATGCCATGTACGGAGAGCATGATTTCAGGGGATTTATCACCGGGATGATGGACGTTACCCGCAAGACATGCTTCATGCTCATCAGGGTACCCATCATGAGTTCTCTCATGGGAGAACTTTCCATGCGGATCTGGGGTCATCCTTACGACAGTGTGAATTTTCCGATAGCATACAATGCCCTGCTGCAGATGGAGATATATCCGAATGTCCTCATGGAGGACAGGGGACTCTGGAAATCCTGGACGAGCGAGAGCCTGGAAGAGGCCCTGGCAAAGGTGAAAGGCAGGTTTGGAATCAAACACAGGCATGAGCACGACGATTTCATTGCGGATATGCTTTCCCGGCATTTGAAACGTGAAAACGGTAAATATATCTGGCCCAGGGGCGTGAGATCGGCACTTGTGTACTGGGATGTGTGAGGCCCTCGATCGCATTGATTCATGTGGTTCAGCAGATCCTGGGGACGAGTTCTCCTGATGGCAGGTCCACCAGGCGCGATCCGCCGATAAGCGTGTTCATGACAAGGCGGCCGTTGCCCCTCTGGCCGACCTGGCCGATAATGGCGGCACATCTTCCCAGTTCGTGACCCGTCATGGCTGCGAGAACAGCCGGTGCCTGGTTTTCAGGGCAGATCGCCACCATTGTTCCTTCATTGGCCAGGTACAAAGGATCGAGGCCGAGTATCTCGCAGATGCCCCGCACCTCATCCCTGACAGGGATATCCTTTTCCTCGATCGTTATCGTGCAGTCAGACTGTGCGGCGATCTCAGCGAGCACGGCTCCCAGTCCTCCGCGCGTGGCATCACGCATGCAGTGTACGTGCGGGCTCGCCCTGAGCATATTCTCCACCAGCGTGTTCAACGGTGCCGAGTCCGAGACGAGCGTCGATGATGCCCCGATTTGTTCTCTCGCATTCAGGACAGCTGCCCCGTGATCTCCGATCATGCCGCTTACGATCACGGCATCCCCGGGGACGATGCTTGCGGGGGAGATGAGCGAGCCGTATTCAATTACCCCTATGCCGGACGTATTGATGAAGATGCCGTCTGCTGAGCCCCTGGCAACCACCTTGGTGTCGCCGGTTATGACCTCGACACCGGCCTGATTTGCGGCCATTGCCAGAGATTTGACGATGGAGGCGAGATCTTCAATGGGGAACCCTTCTTCAAGAATGAAGCCTGCGCTCAAAAACAGCGGTTTTCCTCCGCACATACTGAGGTCATTGACTGTACCATGAACGGCCAGAGAGCCGATGTCCCCGCCCGGGAAGAATATCGGGTTGATTACATAGGTGTCTGTGGAGAAGCAGTATCGTGCATTCCCCACAGAAAACACTGCACTGTCTTCCATCCGTTCCAGGTACGGGTTTTTCAGGTGAGGGAGGAATATCCTCGTTATCAGTTCATTCGTAAGCAGGCCCCCGTTGCCGTGGGCGAGAAGTATTTTATCGTTTGTCATGAATACCTCCGGGAAGGTTCTGTGTCTGATCTGCCGCAGCAAGTCCCTGCTTCATCATCTCTGCCGCGCACAGGGCCTGACCCAGTGCGATGCCTCCGTCATTCACCGGTACCAGAGAGTTGGTGTACACATCGAAGCCGGCTTGAGCGAGTTTCTCACGGCATCCCGTCAGGAGCAACCGGTTCTGAAAACACCCGCCGCTGAGAACGATCCTGTTCAGTCCTGTCTCATCACGCATGCATCGGGCCACATCAATAAGGGCGCTGATGAGCGTTTGATGAAAAACCGTTGAGAGTTCGGGTGGTGGATCCCCCTGCAGTCTGCGTTCGGCAAGAGCCCTGATCATGGGCGAGAAATCAAGGATTATCTCTTGACCGGCCTTGATCTCATAGGGAAGCACAGGCATGGTCCGGGAATATGCAAGCGCCTCGAGCTCCATTGCGGATTGTCCCTCGAAATGCACCTGCTGCCGGATACCCAGGATGGATGACACCCCATCAAAAATCCTGCCCATGCTCGACGTGAGCGGGGCGTTGAGGGCGCGATCCAGGATCCTGTCCACAAGATTGCAACTGATGTGCCCGGGGACAATGTCCAGCTTGTTCGCATACTCATGCCATGACTTGCCGAACGCCTTATTCAAGAGGCTTGTCGCAGTACGCCAGGGTTCACGAACCGCCTTTTCTCCGCCGGGAAGCGGAAAGTACGCAACATGTCCGAGCCTGGTGTATGCGACCGGTGAGCAGCGAAGAAACTCTCCGCCCCAGATCCGGCCGTCCTGTCCGTATCCGGTACCGTCGAGCGCCAGACCGAGCACCTCTCCATCGAGCATGTTCTCCGCCATACAGCTTATGATGTGGGCATGATGGTGCTGAACGGGCAGTACGGTCCTGCCTGTCATCCCTACGGCAATCCTGGAAGAATAGTATCCCGGATGGAGATCGCAGGCCACGATCGAGGGACTGCATTCGGTGATGTGCTTCATGAGGGAGATGCTTTCGTGAAAGAAGTCTCGTGCCTGGGGTGTTTCCATGTCTCCTATATGCGGGCTTAAAAAGGCGTGATTCCCCTTGATGATACAGACGGCGGACTTCATGTGCGCCCCCACGGCAAGGACCGCGGGATAGTCCTGCGCAAGGGTCACGGGCCTTGGCACATACCCCCGGGAGCGTCTCGTGATCCTTGCGGAGCCTTGTTCCACAAATGCTATGGAATCGTCGCAGCGCACGATAATGTCCCGGTTGTGGACGAGAAAATACTCGGCAATATCCCTGAGCCTGGTGAAAGCCTCTTCGTTTTCTATGCAGATGGGATCGTCGCTGCGGTTTCCGCTGGTCATGACCAGCGCCTTGAAGCCTGCGGCGAGAATGAGATGGTGAAGCGGGGTGTACGGCAGCATGATGCCGATGTGTCCGAGTCCCGGGGCGATCCATGGAGAAAGAAACCGGTCGGTTCTTTTTTCGAGCAGGACAATGGGACGGGAAGGACTGCACAGCAGGGCCTCCTCGTCGTGGTTTATCCGGGCGATCTGTCGGGCGGTCTCGATATCTGCCGTCATGACGGCAAGCGGCTTTGCCTCCCTGAGTTTTCTGTCCCGAAGCCGTTTGACTGCCACGTCGCTGGCCGCGTCGACGCACAGGTGAAATCCTCCAAGCCCCTTGATCGCGAGGATGAATCCCTGCCTGATAAGGCCGATTGCCTTTTCCAGAGGGTCCGGGTTCTTGAGATCATGTCCTGCTGCATCACACAGGCAAAGCCTTGGTCCGCAGGTGCTGCAGGCATTCGGCTGGGCATGAAAGCGCCTGTCGTGTACGTCTTCGTATTCCTTCCTGCAGTCTTTGCACAGCTCAAATCCGGCCATGGACGTGTTGCACCGGTCATAGGGGATGTTTCTGATAATGGTGAGCCTCGGGCCGCAGTTCGTGCAGTTTATGAAGGGATAGCGGTACCGCCTGTCCTGCGGGTTGAACAGTTCCTCGAGGCATGCGCTGCACGTGGCGATATCAGGGGAGATATGTACTGCTGTGGCGGTGTCGGCCCGGCTCGGCAGTATCCGGAACGATGGCTGACCACCGGGGATGATTTCCTGAATCCGGATACCGGTCAGTTCAGCAAGAGGGGGGAGGTGCTCCCTGACGTGCGCTATGAAATCATCTATGGACTGCCCCGATCCCTCTACCTCTGCCACAACACCGTCGCACCGGTTCTGCACAAAACCATTCAGGCAGTGGCTGTGTGCACAGGTATAGATAAAGGGTCTGAAGCCGACCCCCTGTACGGTCCCGGAAAAGAGGATGCGGAGACGTTTCGTCACGAAACACCCTGTCTGAATTCCTCTATCTGCATGATGATCCAGTTGAACCAGGCATCGAGCCCGCAGGCAGTTTTGCAGGACACCTCGAATATTTCCAGGTCGGGATTGATGAAACAGGCATCTTTTTTCGCACTGGCGATGTCGAAATCGACATAGGGCATGAGATCCATCTTGTTGACGATCATCACTGAAGACTCCTGAAACATGAGGGGGTATTTTGCGGGCTTGTCCGCACCTTCGGGTGTGGAAAGGATCATCACCTTGGCATTTTCGCCGATCTTGAATTCCGCCGGACACACGAGGTTGCCCACGTTTTCCGTAATAAGAAAATCCAGTTCGTCGAGGTCAAAAGCAGGCAGGGCCTCGCGGACCATGTTGCCGTCGATATGACAGCCGCCTCCGGTATTGATCTGGACCACGGGGATCTTCAGGGCTGCTACCCGATCGGCATCGCAGGTATCCCGGATGTCCCCCTCGATGACGCCGATAGCGTAGCGGTCTTTGAGCGCAGCTATTGTTCTTTCCACCAGGGTGGTCTTGCCCGCTCCCGGTGAGCTCATGAGGTTGATGACATAGATCTTTTTTTCATCAAAGAGGTTTCTGTTTTCCTGTGCGATCCGCTCGTTCGCGTCCAGTATGTTTTGCACAACCTGTATCTTTGCCACAAACGTACCTCCGTCAAGTATAGTTATAATATGCTGCGCACGTGCCCTCTGATGACACCATGCAGGGACCAACGGGATTGGCCGGGGTGCACAGGGTATTGAAAAGCGGACATTGCTCAGGCAGGATTGTCCCGCGCAGAATGTCTCCGCACCGGCACCCCGGGGGCTCCTCGGAGACGATGGCCGGCAGATCAAAACGCCCCGCGGCATCGAAGGCGGCATAGGTATCGTTCAGCACGAGACCGCTGGCTTCGATGCTGCCGAGCCCTCTCCAGGATGAGTCTGCTGTTTTAAATACTTCATCCAGCAGAGAGAGCGCTTTTGCATTGCCCTGCGGGTTTACTCCCCGGATATACTGGTTTTCCACACGGATATCTCCGGAAAGGATCTGACCCAGGATACGGTAGATTCCTTCCAGGATATCAAGTGGTTCGAAACCGGTTATCACTGCTGCACAGCCCTTGTCGGCAATGACCTTATAGGGTTGTTCTCCGATAATGGTACTCACATGGCCCGGGCAGAGAAATGCGTCTATGGATAAACCGGGATCACCAAGCAGTGCTTTGATGGCAGGCGGAATCATTTTGTGCACGGAAAACAGGCTGACATTTTTCGTACGGGTTTTCTTCCAGGTTTTTACTACCGAGGCAATGGCGGGAGATGTGGTCTCAAAACCGATGCCCATGAGCACGATCTCCTGCTTTGTATGGCTCCCGGCCAGGGCGATGCACTGCGCAGGTGAAGAGATGATGCGGATATCGGCCCCGTCCGCCCTGATATCCTGCAGGCTTGTCGCTGCGGATCCCGGTACCCTGAGCATGTCTCCGAACGTGGCAAAGATGACGCCTTTATGACGTGCGATCTGCAATGCCTTGTCCACATCCTCTATGGACGTGACACAGACAGGACATCCCGGGCCCGAGATAAGTCTGATGGTATCGGGCATGAGCCCCCTGATCCCGAAACGTCCGATGGCCGTGGTGTGGGAACCGCAGACCTCCATGATGGTTATGTTTCTGCCGATTTTATCGGCACGCCTGCGGATGCCTCCAAGCAGGTCCTGTGCAAGAGCCCCATCGCGGTATTCGTCAATATATTTCATGTTCGATCAGTTCGGCCAGCAGTTCCAGGCTCTGCCTGGCATGCTCTTCATCGACCTTGTGTATGGCAAAGCCCACATGGCAGATGACATAGTGCCCCACCGCTACCTTCTCATCGATGATGTCGAGGCTCACCTCGCGCCTGGTGCCGCCGATGTCCACAATGGCGAAATTATCTGCATCAATTGAAATGATTCTGCCCGGGAATCCTATGCACATGGTTTTTTCTCCTAATCAACGTCCATTTCGATAAGTTTCAGCTCCTGGGTACCGGCGCTCAGAAGAATATCTTCCCCCTGACACCGTGGACATGTATTTGTATATGATTTCAGCTCAAATTCTTTTTCGCAGGAAAAGCAGTAGATGATAACCGGCAGGATCTCCAGGTCGAGCAGCGCTCCCTGTGCCGCTGTCCCCTGCGAGAGTACCTCGAAGGAAAATTTCAAAGCCTGGGGATCGATACATGACAATTGGCCAAAAGAGAGCTTCAGGGAATGCACAACCTTGAAGCCATGACGATCAGCGTAGTTTTCGACGATGTCGAGCAGGCTCCTGGTCAGCGACAGTTCATGCATGATGCACCTGCTCAGGGGTGATATCAAGCAAGGATAATTCATTCATCACCAGCTTCTCCATGTCGGGAAACCGTTCGTGCATGACAGGGGTCATCTCAAGATTCATTTCACCATACCGTGCAGGGACGATGCAGACAAAGGTGGTGGACGGACAATGATCCATCAGCTCTGCCTGAAGGAGTACGTGAAAGAATTCCACCTCGTGGGCAGAGGTAGCCTCGGGCATGGTGATCTCCATCTCGTCTTTTGAGAAGCGATAGATGGATCCGGGTGAGTCATCAACCCTGATCACGTCTATGACTACAAGGTTGCTGCATCTGCTGACGATATCTAAAAGGCCGTACCCGAGCGTGCCCCCGTCGATCACCTCGATCGTATCGGGAAACGTGTAGCGATCCCTGAGCCATCGGATGAAGTGGACACCGAACCCCTCGTCTCCAAGAAGGATGTTCCCCAGTCCAAGTATAATGAGTTGTGTCTTCTTATCCATACATCACACTAAAAGGGGGAGGCCATAAGCGGTCTCCTCCAATAAGCAATAATGAGTACAGGGTGCTTTTAGCTACTGCTTTATTCTCCTTAACGCCCTGCCGCTGATCATGGAAGAGACGGTCCCCTCCTTGAACACCACATCGTTCCAGAACGCCATATAGATATGGATAACCATGAAGAGAACGATAAGCCAGGTGAGGATGTGGTGGATGAACCGGACCGTGGCAAGACCTCCCATCAGATTCTGTAACGGTTTTACGAAAAAGTATATCCACCCTGTGAATCCTGCATCATGACCGGCACCTGCCAGGATCATCCCGGTTATCACCATCAACGCGATCATGATCATCACGCCGGCGTAGGCTATAGATTGGAGCGGCCCGTAGAGTCCTTCATGTGCATGCTTTTTGTCGGAGATCAGGCTGTAGAATTTGATCTGTTCGACGGTGTTTTTCCAGTCGGTCCAGGCGAAGAAATCTTTCCAGTCTGCGTGGAAACCGGAGAAAAAGGCTATGTAGAGCCTCCAGATGAACAGAAACATGAGGATGACACCGAAGAGGTAGTGGACATAGCGTACGTTCCCCATCAGGAATTTGTAAGTGGTTTCTCCGGAACCGACAGTAAAGGGGTCGGCGATATAGAAGCCTGTGGGGATCAGTATGAGTATGCACACCATGGTTCCCCAGTGGTTTGCCCGCATGGAAAATGACCATTGTGTCTTCTCGGTTATTGTTTCCACGGCACCCTCCTTTTCAGGCCACCTTGAATTTCCTGATTGTGCCGGTATGCGGGGTAATGATGTGAACGGCACATGCCATACACGGGTCGAAAGAATGGATGGTGCGCAGAATCTCAAGGGGCTGGTCAATATTGGCAAGGCTGGTCCCGATGAGCGATTCTTCATACGGGCCTCTCTTGCCCTGTGCACCCCTTGGGGAACAGTTCCATGTGGAGGGGACGACTGCCTGGTAATTCTCGATAACCTTGTTCTCGATCCTGATCCAGTGCCCCAGGGCACCTCTGGGCACCTCGTCGAGGCCTCTGCCCTGGCTGCTTTCCGGTACGTCGCAGCGTGTCCAGGTCCTTGTGTCTCCTGCCTTGATGTTGCTGATCAGCTCGTTTACCCATGCCTCGGTATTGTCAGCGACGAGCTTTGTCTCCAACGCCCGTGCCGCTGTTCTCCCAAGGGTGGAAAAGAGCACGGAGGCGGGCAGGCCGGTGGCATCCAATGTTGAGTTGACGAGGTTTGTAATCCCTTCGTGGCCCTGGGCGTATCCGACGACAAACCGGGCCAGAGGGCCGACCTCGAACGGGGTTCCGTCATAACGGGGTGCCTTGCACCACGAGTATTTTTCATCGCCTTTGACGTTGCCGTTTGCATCAAAACCGGTATATTCGGGCTCGGTTTTGCCTTCATACGGGTGCAGGCTCTCAGTGCCCTTGTACCAGGAATGGGTTACATCTTCAGTGATCTTGTTTTCATCGAGTTCAAGGGGGTTCGAGATATCGCCCGCAATGACAACCCCCCTGGGCAGCAGGGTTTCATTCCAGTCGTTGTCGAGCGGGAACCCGCCGTAGCAGAGATAATTCTTTACCCCTGCACCGATGCCGTCCAGCCCCTCGTCTTTGTAGTAGGCTGCGGCTATGAGGACATCGGGGATGTAGGCAGTCTCCACAAAGTTCTTCACGTCTTTGAACCGGAACAGGAATTCACCGATCCGGTGCGTGTCTACAGCATCCATGACACTTGTGATGCCGCCTACTACCAGAGACTGCGGGTGGGGGTTCTTGCCTCCGAAGATGGCCATCATCTGCGCACTGGTCTTGGATACACTCAGCGCATCCAGGTAATGAGACACGATGACGAGGTTTGCCTCTGGCGGCAGTTTGAATGAGTCATTCCCCCAGTAGGCATTGGCAAACGGACCGAGACGACCCGATTCCACGAACCTGGTGAGCCTTTTCTGGACAGAGAGATAATGGCTCGCGGAACAGTTATACGGGTTTTCGTGGTAGCTCCGCGCAAGTTCGACCGCCTTGTTCGGATCTGCGGAAAGCGCACTGACGATATCAACCCAGTCGAGCCCGTGCAGGTGGTAAAAGTGCATGACATGGTCTGTAATGTACTGGGAAGCCTTGATAAGGTTCCGCACGATCCTGGCATTGGCCGGCGGGGTTACCCCGAAGGCATCTTCGCAGGCCATGATACTCGCCTCGTAGTGGGAGTAGGTGCATACCCCGCAGAAGCGCTGGACCATAAGACCTGCATCCCGCGGGTCTCTGCCCTTCATGATGGTCTCGATACCCCGCCACAGCGTAATGGTGCTCCATGCATCGTTGATGACATTGTCTTCGTCCACCTCTACCTCTATCCGTAAATGACCCTCAATCCTGGTGATGGGATCCACGATTATTCGTTATGACATAACTCTCCTCCCGGAAAGATTACTGGTTAATCAGTCTCTTTTGATGAGTCTTTGGTCTGCCCATGGTGCTTGATGGCAGATAAGCCGGCATGTGCGGCAACGCCTGCTATGGCAGCCGCGGTGAGTGTCACCCCGACCTTGTCAACCGAAGCTTCCACCGGTCCGCCGCCAATGGTTTTTTCGGAAACAGGTTTTTCAAGCGGCGCCATGGTGTCCCAGAAACCCGGCTCTACGCAGCCGATGCACCCATGTCCCGCCATGATCGGCCAGGAAACAGCACCATTGAAGCGGACCTGAGGGTAGTTTGCATAAGTGTACGGGCCCTTGCACCCCATCTTGTACAGGCACCAACCCTTTTTCGCAGCTTCATCGCCCCATTCTTCCACATATTCACCGGCGTCATAGTGCGCTCGTCTCTCGCAAT
>CAYRCP010000050.1:0-10478 GCA_964422755.1 uncultured Bacteriovoracaceae bacterium
GATGTTGCCGGCAATGGTTGCCACCGGGGGGGCATCAGGCAGAGAGTGCTTGAGCGCCGAGTGATGCTTTTTCAGGTATGCATCGAGCATGCCCTGGGAGGTTCCTGCCTCAACCACGGCATAGTGGCTGTCTTCGTTGACCTCGAGGATCCTGTTCATCCTCTTCATGTCCAGGACGATCCCGCCTTTCAGCGGTATGGTCAGCCCGGAGAGCACCAGCCCCCCTCCCATGGGCACGATGGGAATCTTCTCCTCATTGGCTAAGCTTATGATTTTTTGAACCTGGTCCGAGCTGTCCGGCAATACCACATAGTCAGGCATGTGAGGCTGCTGTACACCTTGATCCCGGGAATAAATGAACCGCTCTTCCGCAGTATTGGACACATAGTCTGCTCCGAGGATTTCCGTGAGTTTTTCGTATATCCGATCCATGACCACCTCCCTACTGCCCCAGCGCCATGAGGCACAAATCAGACATCATGATGGGAACGAGCCCTGCCTTAAGCACTGGCTCTGAGAGTGTCCAGAAACAAAACGGACAGTTGAAGACGCAATAGCTCGCACCCGAGGCCTTCATATCTTCGATATTTTTTTGCTGAAGCTCCTCGGTGAGCTCGAAGCGCTGCTGTGCCTCGGGAACACCGCCGCAGCACAGGGCATTTTCATATTCAAACTCCCGCCGTGGCCGCTCGGCTCCGATCAGCGAGAAAATATCATCCACGAAGTGATCGGTCTGCGGACACAGCCTATTGGAGCAGGGCCTCTGGTAGGCAACCTTGACATCGAGCGGCGTGATCTGATCCTCGAGTTCGAGGAGCCTGTGATAGATGAAATCAAAGAGATGGATGGTCTTGAAGGGAACGTCGATCCCGAAGGCCGGGGCCCACGACGTGTAGGTGCCATAGCATTCGTCGTGGTAGCAGATGATCTCGTCTATCCCGGCAGGTTTCAGGAATTTCTCCATGATGTTATCGATCATGAGCGGAAGCCGCTCTTTGATGGTGGAGTTCCTGGCAAAATGCAGGAACATGAGATTGCAGAAGACATCGCTCCCCCCGAATTTTGTCACGCCCTCGAAGAGCTTGCCCCGGATCCCGCCATTCATGACCGTGAAGAAACACATGTTCATCACAGGGGTAGACACCTCTTTGGGTTTCATCTTTCCGTTCGGACCCATCATGACAACCTGTGATTTTTCCAAGGGCTTGGGAACCGGATGCACACCCCGCTGCTCCTGGCGTTCCACGATGAGATAGAACGGATGATTGCCGAAAGGACAGTATTCCTCACAGGCATAGCAGGTTACACAATCGTGCAGGATGGAAGAATCCTCTCCTGCCACGAGCTTTGCATGCTCGGATTGAGCCTCATCTAATTCGAGATCCATGTACTGGCATTTCATGATGCAGTCACATGTCGGACAGTTGGCACATACCTCTGGATCAAATTTTAGTTCATGCATAAAGCATCCTCCTTCACGAACTGTGCTGTACCGTATTACCCGGTCAATGGCACGGAAACTTGATTTTACATTCAAAAAGAGCTCAGTCTTTTTCTTCCTTCTTTCCGGAAAGGAAACCATCCTGAGAGAATGCCGGATCGGGATAGGTGTAGAATCCCTGCCGGGTTTTCGCCCCGAGCCAGCCCTTGTCGACATACTCCTTCACAAAGGCGGCATTTGCCTGAGCGCCGGGATCGTTCATCTTCTCTGCCCAGTACTCGGTAATGGTCCATACGGTTTTGAGGCCCACCTGGTCCATGATGCCGAACGGTCCGATGGGCGTGTGCATAACCCCCATCCATGCCCGGTCGATATCCTCGATGGTAGCGACCTTCTTTGATGCAAGCGTCATCGCTGAAAAGGTCAGGCTCGACAGCATGGTGTTGAATACATATCCGTTGTTTTCCTTGTGGAGCATGATGGCAATCTGTCCGATGCTCCTGGCAAACGCCTCGACAACCCTGGTGGTTTCCTCAGAGGTCCCCGGGTGGGGCATTACATCGACGACATTCGATGTCCTCACGTCATGGAAATGAAGGGCTGCAAGTTTTTCCGGCCTGCCCGAGGCCTGCGCAAACATGGACGGCAACAGATACGAGGTATTCGTGGTAAAGATCGTGTGCTCAGGGCAGAGATCATTGAACCGTGCAAACACCTTTGCTTTCAGTGCAGGGTCTTCAGGGACCGACTCGCTGAGGAAGTCCACGTTCCGCGCTGCTTCGTTTTCATCGCTCGATGTGGTTATTCTCGCCATGGTTTCCACCAGAAGCTCGGGAGTCAGCTTCCCGATGGCTATAAACCAGGACCCGAGCTTCTGTACCCGTTTCAGTGCCTTTTCGAGAATCTCGTCGGATATATCATAGAAAACGACATCATACCCGTTCATGGCGCAGACAAAACCGATCTGCTGACCCATGGTTCCTGCCCCGATAATGAGCACCTTCCTGATGTCCCTTATGTCCATTCCATCTCTCCTCTTGATATGAATTGCGCGTTATCTCCGAAGATTATATCCATTCATCCCGATGGCTATACCAGGGCGCCTCCGTCAACGGTTATGCAGGTCCCGGTGGTAAACGATGCCGCGTCGCTTACCAGGTACAGAACAGCTCCGGCCATTTCAGAGGGCTGCGAATGCCTGCCCATGGGAATCTGTCCCACGGCATACTCGTAGATCTTCTCATTGCCGATGATGGCCTGGGAGAATTTTGTCTCGGTCAGGCCCGGCAACAGGGCATTCACCCGGATATTCCTGTCTGCCAGCTCCTTTGCAAAGGCCTTTGTCATGGAGATGAGTCCAGCCTTGGTAATGGAATAGATCCCCTGGAAGAGTGCTGGACGGACACCGTTTATAGATGATACATTCACGATGGAGCCCCCGCCTGTTTCCTGCATGAGTTTTGCTGCATGCTGAGTCATGAAAAACGGTCCTTTGAGGTTCACACCAAGGGTCTTTTCCCATACCCCTTCATCCGCTCCGAGCATGTCTCCGAAATACGGGTTTGTCGCAGCATTGTTCACAAGTATGTCTAGCCTGCCGAAGCGTTCTTTTACCTGGACAAAGAGCTCTTCTATCCGGTCAAGATGACCCATATGGCAGGCTATTGCCTGGGCCTTGCCCCCCCGGGATGTGATCTTTTCCACCACGCTTTCCAGGGCTTCGATCTTCCTGCTCACCAGGATACAGTGTGCTCCATAATCGGCCAGGGTGATGGCGATGGCCTCGCCGATTCCCCGGCTCGCCCCGGTGATGAGGGCAATCTTTCCGTTCAGGCTGAATTCGATCTTTTCCATTTTGGCCTCCTTTTCCTGTCCATCGACGGAAGTGTCAGCTGAAGCATGGCTGGCAGAACTTTACCCGCTCCGGTCAATCAGGATTACAGGTGGCAACCATCTTCTTTGAAGTCGGCAAGACCATCAATGAGGTAACCGGTCTCCCTTCTCCAGGAGTTTGTGTTTTTGATCCTGTTCCAGTGCTGGTCGCACATACCCGTTGCCCCCCTGTATTCAATAATATCATGGCCTCCTCTCGAGAGTGGTGCTATATAAAAGGAGAAGCGTTCCACCATGATACCCCACTGTACTATAACGGCACGGGCTATCCCCCGATGCCTGATTTCAGGCTTTCAATTATAAAGATATTCAGTATAAATTTCAATAGATATTACTTGTCGTGCATTATATTTTAATAAATTAATATATGTTAACTAGATAAATACAGCTATTCTATGTCTCATGCTTGCTTAATATTGACTTTTAAATTGTAATCCTTTAGTTTGTCCTCCGTATTGATGTGAATCATAATGAGTATACATAGTCGCTTTTATTTTCTCCCGGATCGTTAAGCTTGGGAAAACAGCAGCTCTCTTCGATCACACATAAAATTTGCACAGGAGATGAAATGGCTCAAAAAAATGCAAAGACAGCCAGAAAAAACAGGATCATCGAATCCGCCCTGAAGATATTTGCCGAAAAAGGTTTCCAGGATGCGACCATCTCCGAAATCAGCAAGGCCGCCGGCGTCTCGGACGCCACTGTGTACGAGTATTTCAACACCAAGGAGGAACTGCTCTTCACGATTCCCGAAAAGATCACCGAAGAACCGGTTCGGGACATGGAAAAGATCATGCCTTTCCTCAGAGGCACCGAGTGCAAACTGCGCGCGATTGTTCAGGGGTACATGACGCTCTATGAAAACAATCCTGACTACTCGGCCCTGGTCATGCTGCAACTCAAGACAAACAGGAACTTCCTGAAAACAAAGGCTTACGAGAAAATCCAACACATAGCGCGCATACTCCTGAACTGCATTCAGGAGGGAATAGAAAACGGGTCTTTCAAGGCACAAACCGATCCATACCTCGTGCGTTCCATGATCCTGGGGACCATTGAACACCTCTGCATCAGGTGGCACCTCCTGGGCAACCCCGCGAATCTCATAGAACATGTAGACCCGCTCGTTGATATAATCCTCGAGGGCATCCGGGTGAAGCAGCAGCCGAGAAATATCTCGATCCACCTGCACCCCTGTGACGATTCGGCGGCAGGCGTAAACGATCATCCTGTGGGAAATGAATCGTGAGGTTGTCTTCATACCTGAACAAAGACGACACCCGGCATTCATTTCAGTCCACCTGAGGGCTTCATCCCACTGCCGCATAGCGATACCGCCTCTAACTCTTTTCTATCTCCGTGAGGAAATCCGGGGTTCCATATGCAGGATTCGGGTAGGTGTAGAATCCCTTCTTCGTCTTATAGCCCAGATGCCCCTGGTCCACATACTGCTTTAAAAAGTCGGCACACGCCTTTGCCTGAGCATCTTTACTCCTGTTTGCCCAGTAGTCGGTGATTGACCATACCGTGGAAAGCCCTACCTGGTCCATGATGCCAAACGGCCCCATGGGCATGAGCGTAACCCCCATCCATGCCCGGTCGATGTCTTCAACGGTGGTGACCTTGCGCGACGCGAGCTTGAGCGCGGACATGAAAAGGTCTCCGAGCATTGCATTGAACACATAGCCGTGATTTTCCCGCTGGAGCGTGATGACGATAAGCCCGATACTCTTTGCAAAATCCTTGATCAGAGCTACAACCTCGGGAGAAGTGCCCGGGTGGGGCATGACATCCACGACATTGGTTGCTCGCAGATCGTGGAAATGGAGTGCCGCCAGTTTATCCGGCCGTCCGGCAGCATCGGCAAACATGGAGGGGACGAGCATGGACGTGTTGGAGGTGAATATCGTACGCTCAGGGCAGAGTTTATTGAACTGGGCAAACACCGCAGCCTTGATCTCGGGGTTCTCGGGCACGGATTCATTGATAAAATCCGTTTCCCGGGCCGCCTCGACAGGATCCGTTGTTGCGGATATCCGTTCAAGCGTCTCCTCAAGCTGCTCAGAGGTAAGACGTCCGCAGGAGGCATACCATGAGCCGAGCTTGGCAATGCGCTTCAAAGATTTATCCAGAATCTCCTGTGAAATATCATAATACACTACATCGTAGCCGTGCATGGCACACTGCAGACCTATCTGCTGACCCATGGTGCCGGCTCCCAGAATAAGCACTCGCTTGATATCCTCTAGCTTCATCGAATTCCTCCTTTTTTACCGTGCATTGTTTTTTGTTGTATGTTCTGTCACCAACGCAATCATCCAAATCCTTTCATGATCATTTGCCAACTTTATATTTACTCTCAAAATACTACTCACCTTTTGTATTTTGACCATTTATTATATTTGCACTTTGGCTAGCATACCTTATTACCTAGTTTATGTCAATTTTAACTTGACTATTTCTATGCTTAGCTTTAATATGCCCGCCATATGAAAAACACTATGTGCAAAAACCGTGGTTTTTTCAGTGAGCAGCTCCAATTTTTTTGTTCTTTGCGTAGCGCCTGTGTGGTTACCGGCTGCGAAAACAGCGTTCAGGGGTCTCCATGGCAAAGATAAGCCCGAAAACCGCCAGGAAAAATAAGATCATTGACTCTGCTCTGAAGATTTTTGCGGAAAAAGGATTTGCCGATGCCACCATATCAGAAATAAGCAAGGCAGCCGGCGTCTCCGATGCCACGGTGTACGACTACTTCAACACCAAGGAAGAGCTGCTGTTTACCATCCCCGAGGAGATCACCGAGGAACCTGTCCGGGACATAGAAAAGATCCTGCCGTTTCTCCGCGGTGCCGAGTCCAAGCTGCGGGCTATCGTTCAGGGCTATATGACCCTTTATGAAAACAACCCGCTCTATTCCGCCCTGGTAATGCTTCAGCTCAAGACCAACAGAAATTTCCTGAAAACAAAAGCATACGATAAAATCCGCGGCATTGCACACATGCTCCTGGTATGCATTCAGGAAGGAATTGACGACGGTTCATTTAAAAAGGATACCGATGCCTACCTGGTACGCGCCATGATCCTGGGGACCATCGAACACCTCTGTATCAGATGGCATCTCCTGGGTAGTCCATCCAACCTGGTGGACCAGGTCGATCCTCTCGTCGATATGATACTCTGCGGCATCAGGGTTCAATCCCAATCCAGGGACCTTTCTCTTCACCTGCATCTTGAAGGTGATACCAGCCTGACCAAAAACAAAAACAGTACCAACGAGGAGCCGATATCATGACGCTGCTGTCATGGAAAAACAGGGAAAACTCTTAAAATCAACAAAGGAGGGGCGTATGAGAACCAAGGAACAATATATCGATGGATTGAAAAAATTGCGCAGGAATCTCTATCTCGACGGAAACAAGATCGACCGCGACGACGAATGGCAGAGGCATGCCATCAATACCATGGGGGCCACGTTTGAAGCCGTGACCGATCCGGAGCTCAAAGATCTGTGCACTGCCACGTCGCATATTAACGGGGAAACCATCAACCGGTTTTGCCATGTTCATCAAAACACCGACGATCTCCATAAAAAGCAGGACATGACCCGGGCCTTGTGCAGAAAGGTCGGATTCTGCATCCAGCGCTGCATGGGCATCGATGCCATCAATGCAGTCAATGCCGTTTCCTTCGAAGCCGACAAGCTCAATGGCGGGAACAGCGAATATCATAAGAACTTTCTGAAATGGCTCGAGTATTTCCAGAGAAATGACCTTGTGGGAAGCTGTGCGCAGACAGACATGAAAGGCGAGCGCCTCAAGCGCCCTGCGCAGCAGACAGATCCGGACATGTACCTGCGCGTAGTGGAGAAAAAAAGCGACGGGATCGTGGTCAGAGGATGCAAGCTCCACATCTCGGAGGCCTCCATCGCTGATGAGATCGTGGTGGTGCCCACCAGGGCACTGGGGCCTGATGAAAAGGAATATGCCGTGGCCTTTGCCGTTCCTGCCGATCATGAAGGCGTCAAACAGGTGGTAAGCATCCACAATTTCCGTGACCGCACCCATTTCAAGAAAGGCTTTACCTCCGGGTATACGGATTCCTATATTATCTTTGAGGATGCCTTTATTCCCTGGGACCGGGTCTTCCTCTGCGGAGAGAACGATCATGGCGGCATCTGCGCCCTGCTGTTCGCCCTGTTCCACCGCCACAGCTACTCCGGCTGCAAACCCGCCATCGGTGATGTCCTCACCGGGATCGCATCCCTTGCAGCCCGTCATAACGGGATCAAACGGACCTCCCATGTCAGGTCGATGCTCGCCGAGTTCATCAAGGTGACCGAGCTGGGATATGCAGCCGGTTATACGGCATCTGCCCTGGGCAAACCCGAAGTCTACATCCCCGGCATGGGCCCGATACCCTACGGACCAGGAAGCTGTATCCCTCATTCCATTTACGCCAATGTGGGCCGGTGTCTCACCGGTGAGGCAGTCTTCGAGGAGCAGGAGATGCTCTGCAATATCGCCGGCGGGTTTCCGTCCACCTTCCCGCACGAGGGTGATATTACCAACCCTGAACTGCAGCCGCTGCTGGAGAAATACCTCAACCGCAACCCGGGTGTCCCGGTGATCGACCAGATCAAGTTCTGGATGTTCTTTGGAGACTACACCTGTTCCAGTATGGCCGGGGTTATGAATTACGGCAACTATCACGGAGGGGGTTCACCCATCATGGAAGAGATCGCCATTACGTCCCAATACGATATCAAGTCGCGGGAACATCTGGTGAACTACCTCGCTGGCATAGAAGAGCTGAAACCGGGTACTCTGACAAAACTTTAGGTCCCCCCGGGAGCGGGTACATCTGTCACAGACGTTCCCGCTCTTTAACACACCTGCACGGCCAGGAAAAATATCGTCAAAAGGAGGAACACTGTGATTGATTTTTCTCTGAAAAACAAGATTGCTCTCGTCACCGGCGCAAGCAGGGGAATTGGTGAGGCAATAGCACTGGCATTGGCTGAAAACGGCGCTCATGTTATCCTGGTAAGCAGAAAGATCGAGGCCCTTGAAGAAGTGGCTGATAAAATCCGGGGAAAAGGCTGCCTCGCCACCCCCATGGCCTGCCATATGGGGAAACTCGACGAGATAGAAAACCTCTTCAATCAGATAAAAGACCAATTCGGCAGACTGGATATCCTCATCAACAATGCTGCAACCAACCCGTATTTCGGCGAAATGATCGGCGCCAACGAGGGGCACTGGGACAAGACATTCGAGGTCAACCTCAAGGGCCCATTCTTCATGATTCAAAATGCCGCAAAACTCATGGAGGCCGGCGGCGGGGGCGCCATTGTGAATGTGGCATCGGTAAACGGTATGAGACCTGCACCGTTCCAGGGCATCTATTCCATCACCAAGGCAGCGCTGATCATGATGACCAAGGCCTTTGCCAGGGAACTGGCAGGCATGAACAT
Source organism: uncultured Bacteriovoracaceae bacterium (assembly GCA_964422755.1). GTDB lineage: Bacteria > Desulfobacterota > Desulfomonilia > UBA1062 > UBA1062 > DSAD01. The sequence goes on from CAYRCP010000050.1 coordinate 8,808, forward strand.
CCGGGTCAATGCCCTGCTGCCCGGCCTGACTGACACGAAATTCTCCCAGGCAATCATCGGCAACAAGGACATCTATGACTTCGCCATAACGCAGATCCCCCAGAAGCGCTCAGCTCAGCCCGAAGAGATGGCGGGTGCCGCCCTGTACCTGGTGAGCAACGCATCTTCCTTTACCACGGGAATCTGCCTCACATGTGACGGAGGACAACTGATCTAGACTTTTCCACTGCCCGACCATGTCGATTTGGAGGGAATCTTCACGTTCATTGCTCAAGATTCGGATCATGACCGGGCCTCTTGTATAAGATTACGATATTGAGATCCATACTACTGAACGAACAACAATTACGAGGAGGGTGCAATGAAATATTTTCATGAAAGTTCGGTGGCTGCTGTTTTTCAAAACCGCGTGGAGAAATACAGCGACAAGGCATGTGTCGGCTATAAGAAAGACGGGGCTTACACCACCATCTCATGGAATGGGATGAGAGAACTCGTTGACAATATAGCCGGCTTTCTGCTCTCCAAGGGCATCAGCAAGGGTGAGAAAATTGCCATATTCTCGGCAAACCGGTATGAATGGTGGGTCACTGACCTGGCAACACTGTCCATAAACGCGATAGACGTTCCCATCTACCCCACGAACTCGGCAAAGGAAGCATCCTATATCCTTGACAACTCAGAAGCATCCGTATGCTTTGCCGGCACGAGGGAACAACTGGACAAGGTGCTCGAGGTACAGAAAGATCTGCCGAACCTCAAGGAGATCATCATCTTCGACGACCTGAAGGAAAAGATCCCAGGGGTCATAACCTTCAGCGAAGCCCTCGCCATCGGCAGCGCCTATGAGAACAAGGATGAGATGGATGACCGGATCAGATCGATCCACCCCTCGGACCCTGCCACGATCATCTATACCTCGGGCACGACCGGCAACCCCAAAGGGGTCCTGCTCTCCCACGAAAACCTCCTGGTGAACACCCATCAATCTTCCAATGTCGGCGGGAAATTATGGCATATGGATTTTGATATGCTCTCGTATCTGCCGCTGTCCCACGGCTTCGAACGTGTCGTGGGGTACTACCTGGCAATCCATAATGGCCGCACGGTCTACTTTTCCGAGAACTTCGCAGAGATTGTCCAGAACTTCTGCGAAGTACGCCCCGGTTTGATCGTGAGTGTCCCCCGGCTGTTCGAAAAGCTCCATGCCGGCATCCTCTCCAAGGTTGCCCAGGCTCCCCCATCCAAGAAAAAGATCTTCGCCTGGGCCATGGATGTTGCCCGCAAAAACCTCCCCTATATCTGTCATAACCGGCCACGCACAGGACTTTTCGCCCTGCAGTATGCTCTTGCAGACAGGCTTGTGCTGTCAAAACTGAAACAGGCCCTGGGGCTCGACAGATTGAAAATCGCCATCTCCGGGGGAGGAGCCCTGTCCGTATCCGACATAGAGTTCTTCCTCGGCCTGGACATCAGGGTTCTCGAGGGATTCGGCATCACGGAGACCAGCCCGTGCGCCAACTGCAACACAGCTGAGCTTATCAAACCCGGGACCTGTGGCCGTCCGGAGCTCTATACCGAACAGAAGATCGCTGAGGACGGAGAGCTGCTGATCAGGGGACCGCAGGTGATGCTTGGCTACTACAAGGACGAAGAAGCTACAAGACAGGC
>CAYRCP010000051.1:0-10254 GCA_964422755.1 uncultured Bacteriovoracaceae bacterium
CAAGGAATATATGAGCTGTTTAATGATATAGTTAAACGTTAATGGATGCCGTATACAATATATGGTGCCTGCTTTGATGAAGAGAAGAAAGTTATCGACTAAGATGCTGATTCGGGATATTATTCGTTCATAGTTGATATGTATGCAGGTATTGATGATGCAGTTGCAGGAGGGTGCTATGGCTGACTATGCATATTCCGAGGTGTCTTCGCTTTCGACTTCCGTCTCCGCCTTCCGGCTTGCCGCTACGTTATTCAACTTCAGGCTTCGTTTTCAGCTACGCCCGATAAGACGCAGGAGAAGTCATACTTCGCAAGACCAATGGGATTGTGCCGGGGTCGGGTACACAGACCATGGAGGGATAATCGGTGAGACGTATTGATTCGGATTTTATGAGCGATGGGCTTACATGTTCGGCATGGCTCTATCTGCCTGATGGCAGTGCAAGGCCGCCGGTTGTGGTTATGGCGCACGGTCTGTCAGGGCAGAAAGAGTTCGGGCTCGAGGATTACGCGGAGTATTTTGCAGGCCAGGGCATGGCAGCCCTCCTCTTCGATTATCGAAACTTCGGAGGCAGCAAGGGCGAACCCAGGAATCTGGTGAATCCCTGGAGGCAGCTGGGTGATTGGAAAGCGGCCATCTCCCATGCGCGCGGCCTTGATTGCGTGGACGGGGGCAGGCTGGCCCTGTGGGGCACCTCATTTTCCGGCGGTCACGTGATGGTCATTGCTGCAAAAGTAAGCGGCATCAAGGCGATTGTTTCCCAGGTGCCCTTTGTGGACGGCATATCGTCTACCATGCAGTTTCCTGTCTCCTACCAGGTAAAGGGTGTGCTCCATGGACTGAGGGATCTGCTGGGTATGATCAGGGGCAGGGTCCCGCATACGGTCCCGGCAGTGGGAGAACCCGGGACATTCGCCCTGATGAACACCCGGGAGTGCATGCAGGGATACTACTCCCTGGTGCCTGGGGACACCACCTGGAAAAACGAGGTGCCGGCCCGGTTCATGCTGATGATTTCGGCATACCGTCCCGCCATGTACGCCCGGAAGATATCCTGCCCTGCGCTCATCATGTATGCAAAGAAGGACTCCCTGATCCCGCACCGTGCAGTAGAGAAAATGGGGCGCAGGATTCCCGGGGCCGAGGTCATAGGCCTCGATGTAGGACATTTTGATGTGTACAAAGGCGAGTTGTTCAACAAGGTCGTGAAGAAGCAGGCGGAGTTTCTCAAGGGACATCTGGATGTTTAAATATTGGGTATAAGGTACAAGGTGTAGGGTATAAGGTTTTTTTGGTTTTTTACCTTGTACCTCAAACTTTATACCTTGAACCTTGTTATCTATAAGGAGGTTTATTCTATGCCGGGCATTAAGGATTTCAGGGATAAGGTGGTGGTCATCACCGGGGCAGGTTCCGGTATTGGGAGGGCTACTGCGATTGCCTTTGCTGAAGAAGGCGCTGAGCTTGTTCTTGCTGATATCGATTTAGACAGGCTGCGGGCAGTGGCAGATGAGATTGGCCGGGATGACTCGCGGGTTCTCACCCGAGAGGTGGATGTGGCTGAAAAAGAGCAGGTGGAGGATCTCGCAGAGTTCGTCCTCGGTACAAAGGGCAGGGTGGATATCCTCTATAACAACGCAGGGGTTGCCATCGGCGCCGACTTCGTCAGTACGAGCATCGAAGAGTTTGAGTGGATCTTTTCTATCAACTTCTGGGGAATGCTCTACGGTATCAAGGCGTTTTTGCCCCACATGATGGAGAGAAGGTTCGGCCATATCGTGAACACCTCGAGCGTTGCGGGCCTGTGCGCCACACCGGGAATGCCTGCCTACTGTTCCACCAAGTTTGCCATCGCAGGGCTCGGCGAGTCGCTCCGGGCAGAGCTGAAGAAATACAATATCGGCGTGAGCACCATCTGTCCCGGTGTGATCGATACCCGGATAGTGGCCGACGGCTGTCTGCATTTAAGGAATGAAAGTCGTGCCACCAATGATCGGGTCGTGAATTTTTACCGGAGGTTCGGCTGGCCCCCCGAGCGGGTGGCCAAAGCGGTGCTCAAGGCGGTGAGAAAGAACAAATCGGTTGTACCGGTGGGGCCCGAGGCCTGGCTCCAGTGGATCGGGAAACGGCTTTCCCAGAGGAACCATGATGCCATTGTTGAATTTGTGGGCCGTTTCCTTATGGGAGGTAAGAAATAAAAGGTTCGTCCATTGCGGCCGTTCCGGGAAATTTTATTAAGCAGGCATTGCCATGCGTAAGGAGGGTACGGTGGAACATTTCAAGATGTATATCGGCGGGGAGTTTGTAGACTCCATAACAGGCAGGATCAAAGAGTCCATTGACCCTGGGACCGGGATGCCCTTTGCCACAGTCGCATATGGGGATGTATCTGACGCCGAGGCAGCCATAGATGCTGCGCGAACATCCTTTGACTCGGGCGTCTGGAGCGGCATGGACGCTGAAGAGCGCTCCAGGATTATCATGGATTTTTCGGACCGGCTGACGAAATATATCGTGAGAATCGCTTCATACGAGTCCATGGACTCGGGCGGGGTCATTAACAGGACCGGTGCAGAGGTGGTAGGCGCCTCCATGACCGCGCGGAATCTTGCCTGGTACGCAGCGCATGATTTTAAATGGCATGAAGAGGTCCGTGTTCCCGCATCACTGGCAAGTCCCGGGAGAAATTACATCCGCAGGGAGCCTGTCGGGGTGTGTGTGGGCATCATCCCCTGGAACTTTCCCTTTGGTATGGCTATGTGGAAGATTCTCCATGCCATCACCATGGGCAATTCCATTGTTCTGAAACCTGCCTCCGATACCCCCATCAGCGCACTCATTATAGCCGAGGTGATCGCTGAAAGCAAAATCCCCAAGGGCGTGGTAAATATTATAACCGGACCGGGAAGCGAGGTGGGAGAGGCTCTGTGCAGGAGCCCGAAGGTCGACAAGATCGCCTTTACCGGGAGCACCGAGGTGGGAAAAAATATCATGAAGATGGGCGCGGACACTATCAAGAAGGTGACGCTGGAACTGGGCGGAAAATCCGCCAACATCATCCTGGAAGATGCGAACATGGACCTTGCTGTGGACGGCGGCCTGTTCGGCACCTTCTTCCATTCCGGACAGATCTGCGAATCAGGCACCAGGATACTCGTACAAGAGAGTATCTATGAAGAATATGTAGACCGGTTCATCCAAAAGGCCTCCCGGATCAGGATCGGATACCAGCTCGATACCGCCACACAGATGGGGCCTCTGGTCAGTGAGATACAGAGAGCCACCACGGAGAACTATGTGAAGATCGGTCTCGAGGAAAGGGCCCGCCTCGCATATGGAGGAAAGAGGCCTGAAGGTGATCAGTACGCCTCCGGTTTCTACTACCTGCCCACGGTATTTACCGATGTGAACAACTCCATGAGGATCGCCAGGGAAGAGATATTCGGCCCGGTGGTGTGCATCATGCCGTTCAAGGATGATGACGAGGCGGTATCCATTGCCAATGATTCCATCTACGGTCTTGCAGGCGGTGTGTTCGGCAACGATATAGGCCGAGCCGAAAGGATTGCGCACCGGATAAAAACAGGGACCATGTGGATCAACGACTACCATTCCTTTGCCGATCTCATGCCATTCGGCGGATACAAGCAGAGCGGTGTCGGCAGAGAGCTTGGAGGATACGGGCTCTCAGAATACACGCAGATAAAACGTGTTCATGTCTGTCCTCATCCGGGTGGCGCACAGAAGTACACGTTCCCCATCATGTTCGACTATCCGCAGCCTGCAGGTTCTTTCGCGTTCGAAGGTCCTACCAGGGTGGTCTCGGGTCCGGACAGCATCATTGCGCTGCAGTACGAGATCAGCAAGCTGAATTGCAGCCGCGCCGTTATTATCACGGACAAAGGCATACGTTCTGCCGGGCTTCTGGACAAGGTGGAGAAGGCCCTGGGCAATCTCTGCGTCGGTGTGTTCGACGAGGTGGTGGAGGATTCGGGCTATCGGGTCGTGGACAAGGCAGTGGACTTCTGCAGAGAGGTGAATGCCGACATCCTCGTGAGCCTCGGAGGAGGGAGTTCCATCGATACTGCAAAGGCTGTGGCAGTAACGCTCACAAACGGTGGAAAGGCCATTGACAACATTACCATCTACAAGCTTGTGGATCCGCTGATGCCGCACATTGCCATACCCACGACTGCAGGTACGGGCAGCGAGGTGAGCAATATCGCGGTTATCAAGAACGAGGATATAGGCCGGAAATTCAATATTGCGGAGTTCCCGATTACGCCTAATGTCGCCATACTCGATCCGCATATGACAATCACTCTTCCCAGGATGCTCACAGCGGCAACGGGAATGGATGCGCTTTCCCATGCCATTGACGGAATGTGCTCAATCATGAGAAACCCGATCTGTTCAGGTCACGGCCTGAATGCCATCCGCATGATTGCAAAGTACCTGCCCGTTGCGGTGGAAGACGGCCATGACATGAATGCGAGGATGCAGATGCAGATTGCCGCGGCAACAGCGGGCTGGGCATTTTCCATACCGTCGACCATACTCACACACTCGCTTGCCCACTGCATAGGTGCAAAGTATAAAATTCACCATGGCACCCTGTGCGGGCTCTTCCTTCCGCATGTCATGAGATTCAATCGTGATTACTGTCTCGATGAACTGGCATTGATAGCCGATGCCATGGGCATTAATACAAACACTCTATCGAAGGCTGATGCTGCAGACGCAGCAGCAGATGCCGTGGCTGATCTGGCAGAGAGCGTAGGGATTCCTGCACGGCTGAGAGATCTGGACATCGTTGATGCGGATATCGGCATGATCGCCCTTGACGCCATGACGGAAATACCAACGCTTGCCAACCCCCGGAAATGCAGTCTGCCCCTTATTGAGGAGGTTGTCAGGAGGGCCTTCTGATCATGTCTGTGTATTCCTTTTTTCTCCGGGGGCGGCAGCGTGTGCGGCCCCCGGAGAAAAAACACACACAAGACTGTTGCGGGAGAATTGGATGAGAATGGTTCATGTTTATATAAGCGTTTAAAAACAGGTAAATATACATGTGCTGTATTCTTAAAAATTGATCAAAAGCTTTTGGGAGGGGTTCATGTCTGAAGCAAAGAGCAAGGTTATGAATGCAAAGGATGCCATCAGCCGTTTTGTTCATGACTGCGATCATCTGGTTATCGGCAACTATACTGTTGGTACCTGCGCAGAACTGGCATTCGAGATCATCCGTCAGGGCAGGAAAGGGCTTGTCCTGTATTCCCAGTCAGGGGTCTTCGATGTGGAGGTCCTGGTTGGCGGGGGGTGTGTCGACCGCCTGGTTTCCACCTATGTGTACCGTGCAGGCGGAAAAGAAGGGGGTTCTGCAGTTGAGAGGGCAATAAAGGCAGGGAAACTGGAGATGGAGGACTACACGAATTTTCAGTACAATGCCCGGATGGAGGCAGGCAAACATGGGTTCAGCTTCATGCAGGTGCTGGAGGGACCCATGGTGACGGACCTGTTCAAAAAACGCGCCTTTATGGGGGATGACAAGTACCGGGTAATCACATGCCCGTATACGGGAAAGGAGGTTCTCACCGTACCGGCTGCAACTCCCGATGTGTGCATCGTGCACGTCCAGAGGGCTGACAAGTTCGGCAACGCTCAGTACTGGGGGGCTTTAGGAAGCGTCGCTTCTGCAGCCCTGGCGAGCAAACGGATTGTGATCTCGTGCGAGGAGATTGTAGAGCACGATGTGATCCAGTCCAGCCCGCACTTGACTATCATACCTGCCTACCGTGTCGATGCGGTCGTTGAGGTCCCCTGGGGAGCACATCCCACCGAGGTGCTCGGCTACTACAATATTGACCGTGTGATGTATGCAATGTTCTTTATCTCGGACATGAACGGAGACGGACTGAAGGTATGGATGGATGAGTGGGTCTACGGATGCAGGGACCGGGAAGCCTACATTGAGCATTATATGGAGAAATTCGGCGCCGGGATGCTCAATGACATCAAGGCCAAACCATACTATTCCGCACCGGCAAACTATGGGTCGGCATTTACCTCCTGCTGGGACCTTGAAAACAAGGAGCGTACCTTGGGTATTAGCCTGGAAGAGATGGAGAAGATTCTGGAAGAAAGGGGGTTGCTCAATGGCTAAGAAATACACGCTCGATGAACTGTTGATTATTACGGCTGCCAGAGAGATTCATGATCATGAGAACGTTATCCTGGGGGTAGGGCTGCCCACCACTGCAGGGGCCCTGGCCAAGGCCATTCATGCACCGAATGCAACGCTGATGATGGAATCGGGGATTATCGACTTCGAGCCGCTGGTTCCACCGAATCATATCGCCGATGCCCATTCATGCAGAGGTTTTTCCTATGCAACCGACCTGTTTTCCGCCTTTACCATGACCTATAAAGGATTTGTGGATGTATGCTTCCTCGGTGTGGCCCAGATAGATAAGTACGGGAACCTGAACACCACGGTGATCGGAGATTACTTCAAGCCGACGATGAGGCTGCCGGGCTCCGGCGGGGCGGCTGATTTTATCTCCTATGCGGGGCGAACCATCCTGACCATGCGCGGGGGTGAATTCGTGGATACGCTGGACTATTTTACCTCTCCGGGATACCTTGAAGGGGGAGACAGCAGAGAAAAGTCCGGGCTTTTTCCACCCGGATCCGGGCCCGCCATGCTGTTGACCACAAAAGGGGTGTTCCGTTTTGATGCTCAGACAAAAGAGATGTATCTTTCCAGGACGCATCCGGGTGTGAGTGTCGATGACATCAGAAAAGATATCCCCTGGGAGTTGAAGATTGCAGAGGATGTCTCAACCACGGACAGGCCTACAGATGAGGAGATTATCTTTATCAGGCGGTTCGCTCCCACTGAGGTGGTGGGGAGAAAGCTGATGTATGAACTCGGGCTGGCCAATGCCGCCAGGAAGATCCAGGAGAAGAATAATTCTTGATAATGATGGTTTCTTGGGGTAATCCCGGAAAAAGGGCAAAAAAATAGCCAGAAGAACGTATTAGATATAAGGCATAGAATTAGGAAGGCTATGCCCCTTCTTCTGGCGAAAAGGAGGTCTCTCTTTAGAAGAGAGCTTGTAAGTATAATCGAGTATTTTAGCTTGAGTGTAAATCAGATATAGGATGATAAACGTGTAGTATATTAGTTCTACAATGTGTGGTAATTTATCCTACATTGATATTAATATCAGTGGATGATAGATGAGTTAAATGATTGCGAAAGGAGATCCGGACCATGATGGATGTTTATGAGCGATTACGCAAGCGCCTCGATGAGATGGCTACGGGATATCCGGCCACTGACAGCGGTGTGGAGATCAGGCTGCTGAGAAAGCTGTTCCGCCCGGAACATGCCGAGTTGTTCCTTGCACTGAGTACAACTGCAGAAACGCCGGAGGAAGTTGCACACAGGACCGGAGACAACCCGGATGCCACAGCGGAGATGCTCGAGGATATGGCTTTGCGCGGGCTTGTCTTCAGGCTGCGCAAGGATGGCATCAACTCCTACCATGCAATACCCTTCATTGTGGGGATCTATGAGTTTCAGATCAATGCCCTGGACGGGGCAATGCTCAAAGACGTATCAGAATATTACCTCACCGGACTGGGCCAGTCGTTCCACTCCCTGAAGATTCCACATCTGCGAACGATCCCCATCAATAAAAATATGGTGTCTGGTTGTCCCATTGCAACCTATGACGATGCAGCCTCAATCATTGAACGCAAAGACCGCATTGCCGTTGCACCCTGCCTGTGCCGCAAGGCTGTCCGCATCTACGGCAAAGGCTGTGACCATTCACTGGAGACCTGTTTGCAGTTTGACTCGTTCGCGGATTACTATGTGGACAATTCCATGGCACGCTACATCTCGAAAGATGAGGCCCGTGCCATACTTGCCCGTAGCGAGAAAGAGGGACTGGTTCTCCAGATCGCGAATTCCAAAGAGGTGGAGGCCATGTGTTCCTGCTGTTCCTGCTGCTGCGGCATGCTTATCTCGCTCAAGCTCTTTCCCGCGCCGGCCCGCGAGGTAAAGAGCAACTACGTGTGTATCTCGACGGAGGAATTGTGCACCGGGTGCGGCATGTGTGTGAAGCGCTGCCCCATGAATGCCGTGAAGGTTGTCGAAGAACATGCACATACCCGCGAAGAGCGGTGCATCGGGTGCGGACTGTGTGTGAGCACCTGTCCAGCATCAGCACGCGCCCTTGAGAGAAAACCTGAAGAAAAGATCTACACGCCTGCAGATACGTTTTTCGATACCTTTGCGCAGATGTGTGAGGAACGCGTCAAGGAATAGGGCCGGGCATTTTCTGATGGCCATCTTGTGGCATCTGTTGCTCCGGGTTTTTCTGTCGGTAGAGTGTGGCACTCTCACACATCGGGAAGCGAGAAAAGCCTGGCTTAGCTTACCCTTGATCCAAGTTTAAGGAACAGGATCCGGGATTTGTCCTGGCCGATGTCGTGCCAATCATGGGAAGAGGGGATCGCGGTATCCTTGTTTTTTTCGATTCTAATGGGACGAGGGCTTGATTCATTCGTGTTTCTCTTTATTTATATCATAAACATGCCATTTTCTGTGACGATCATCGATCGTGTTTGGTGAGAAACATCACATTATCATCGTGTATTTCTATTGCATATAGTCCTCTGCCATTATGAAATCTATGGGTCTCGAAGGATGTGCGTCCGGGAAGGGCTAAAGAGATGGAGGTGGATGGATGAAACAGGATGAGGATAAGTCAAAAAGAGGAATGACAAGGAGGGAGTTTTTTAAGGGAGCAGCGACAGTCGGCATTGTTGCTTCGACCGGAGCCCTGGCCCTGAATCTCACAAAAGGTGAGGCCCATGCTGCCGATAAGAAGATGCCTGAGAAGTGGGATGAAACCCTTGATACGGTGGTGATCGGTTCGGGTTTTGCCGGACAGGCAGCAGCGGCAGAGGCGGCAAAAGCCGGTGCAAAGGTGGTGATACTGGAGAAAATGCCGGTGTATGGCGGCAACTCGGTAATCAACGGCGGCGAATACAATTCCTGGGATGACGAATTTCACCTTCGAGAGAAGCTGGGTCTGGGTGACGACAGTGTCGACCTTCATACGAAGGACACGCTCAAGGGCGGAGACTTCTACGGTGATGCCGAACTTGCCGGGATACTGGCCGAGAACGCGACCCCGTCGCTGAACTGGATGATCGACGATGGCGGGTTGAAGCTTCGGGAGATTCTGAACCGTACGGGCGGGCACTCGGCATACCGGACGCACACCTGTGTTGAAGGAGTCGGTCGAGGCTACACCGAAGCACTCAAAAAAATCGCTGAAGCAAAGGGAGCCATAATGCGCCGCCGGGTCGAGGTATCGTGGATCTGGCGCAAGGATACGGATGGACCGGTGCTTGGAGTCGAGGTAAAAGAAAAAGGAAAGGTGAAGAACATAAAGATCGAGCGTGCGTTGATCCTCTGCTCCGGCGGATTCAGCTGGGATATCAAGATGCGGCAGGCATTTAATCCGGCTATCGTTCCGGAATTCAACTGCACCAATCACCGGGGTGCAACGGGCGAGATGATCCGCTATGCCCAGGCAATCGGCGCCGATACCCTGCAGCTGTGCTTTATCCAGCTGTATCCCTATGCAGAGCCGAACAAGGGTACGCTGGATTCACCGGCCGTGTATCCCTTCCGGGGGCCGGGCTACGGCATTGTCTACGTGGACAAGGACGGCAAGCGCTTCGTGAGCGAGCTCGAGCGCCGCGATGTGGTTTCCTATGCCGAGATCGCCACCGGCTCCAAACCGACCTACTCCATCTTCAACGAGAAGATGATCCCCAAGATGGGCACCAAGGATGAGGTGGAAAAGGGTATGGCAAAGGGCCGTTTCGTAATGGGCGCTACTATCGCCGAGCTGGCAGAAAAGATCGGTCTCCCTCCTGCAAACCTGGAGGAGACGGTCAAAAACCACAACCAGTATCTCAAGGACAAGAAGGATCCCGAATTCAACAAGCCTATCACGGACAGCATGATCCCCCTGGATGAGGGGCCCTTCTACGCCATTGCACAGTGGCCCGCGGTTCACCACACCATGGGCGGGCTCAGGATCAACAAGATGGCCCAGGTGATCGACATCTGGGGAAACACGATCCCGCGCCTGTACGCCGCGGGTGAGGTGACCGGCGGTATCCACGGATCGAACCGGCTGGGCGGCAATGCCACCCCCGACT
>CAYRCP010000052.1:0-10237 GCA_964422755.1 uncultured Bacteriovoracaceae bacterium
TGGTGAGGTGTACAACTATCGGGAACTGCGAAAAGATCTCGAATCACATGGACTAGAGTTTAGAGGCGCATCCGATACCGAGGTTGTCCTCAGTGCCTTTGCCCTGTGGGGGCCGGAATGTGTAGAGAAATTCATCGGCATGTTCGCCTTTGCCCTATGGGATTCATCTGAAAAGGCATTGTATCTGTTCAGGGACCGCATGGGAGTAAAGCCCTTATACTATTACACTAAGAATGGGACATTTGCCTTTGCATCCGAACTCAAGGCACTTCATGCAGGTCTTGGAAAAAAATTGGAGATCGACAAAACATCTCTTGGTGAATTCTTTCACTACGGCTATATCTCCGCGCCAAGATCCATCTATAAAAACACGTATAAGCTCGAACCTGGCTGCTGGATCAGGGTTTCCTCCGACCATACGATTGAAAAGCACCAATACTGGTCATATCAGCAGAGTCCTGAAACATTGCTGTGCGAGAATGAAGAGGTTGCCACCGATCAGCTTGAAGAGATCATGATCGATGCCTTCAAAAAACGGCTGATTGCCGATGTGCCTGTGGGCGTCTTTCTCTCCGGCGGCATAGACTCCTCACTGGTTACTGCCATACTTGCCAAACACACAAACACACCTCTCAAGACCTTTACCATCGGCTTTCATGAAAAAAACTATGACGAATCCCGCTGGGCCAGGAAAATTGCCGATTATCTCGGCACGGAACATACCCAGGAGATTGTAACCCCTGATCATGCAAAAGAAATTCTCCCTTTGTGGCCCGAGATCTATGACGAGCCCTTCGGAGACATATCCGGGATACCAACCACCATAGTATCGCAAATGACCCGGCAGCATGTAAAGGTGAGCCTTTCAGCTGACGGCGGGGATGAACTCTTCTGCGGGTATCACCGCTATTGGGTGATGAACAATCTGAACCGATTTATCTCACCTCTTCCGAAATTTCTCCCCAACATGGCCGGGAAAGTTCTTGCCATGATCGGCAATGACCATGTGGCCGCATTGGCCCAGGCCTATCCGGGACTGAGGCTCCCGGCGATTAAGGACAGGATGAGAAAATTCCTGGCAGTGCTTGCCAACTGGAAAGGTAGTGCAGCAAGCGCCTATCCTTTTGCGGTGGGGTACTGGCTGCCCCATGAGATCGAGAATCTTACCGGCGCATATACGGATCAGCGCCGCGGCCTTGATTCCTGTGGAGACAATCTCCTGGATGCCATGATGCAATGGGATCTTCAGCACTATCTCCCTGACGACATCCTCACCAAGGTGGACCGGGCAACCATGTTTGCTTCTCTTGAAGGGAGAGATCCGTTCCTTGATCACCGGATTGTTGAGTTTGCCCGCAAACTTCCCCTTGAAATGAAATATAAAGACAGATCCATGAAATATATCCTGAAAAAACTCCTGGGCCGGTACCTTCCCGAAGAACTGTTTAACCGGCCGAAACAGGGATTTGCCGTACCGATTTATTCCTGGCTGCACGATGATATGATGGAACTTATCGAGACCCATCTCAACCCGGACGTACTTCAAAATCAAACTTTCATTGATCCTAAAATCGTCGGCACCACAATTAAGGAATTCAGGAACAAAAACGGCTCCATTGCGGTAGACCGTATCTGGCTGCTGCTTGTTTTCATGATGTGGAAAGAGAAATATGGGTTGTGATTTACCACGAAGTGCACGAAGGACACGAAGATGAAATTTGATTCCCTATCCAATCAAGTCATAGGTTGTGCACTGGAAGTTCATAAACACCTGGGGCCCGGGCTGCTGGAATCGACTTACGAACGATGCCTGGCACACGAGCTTTTACTGCACCAGATCAAATTCAAGCTTCAGGTACCTCTTCCCGTTGAATATAAAGGCTGCAGATTGGAATGCGGCTACCGCATCGATCTCTTAATTGAGGACAAACTCATCCTTGAACTGAAAACTGTCAGCAATTTACTTCCCATTCATGAAGCTCAAATCCTTACTTATATGAAACTGTGCGATGCTAGAATCGGACTGTTGATAAATTTCAATACAGTCCGGCTAAAAGATGGAGTTAAAAGATTTGTTCTTTAAACCTTCGTGATCTTCGTGTCCTTCGTGGTGACAAACACGTATGCATCCAATTAAAATCCTACACCTGATCTCAACTACCGACGTCGGCGGAGCCGAGCGAAATCTGCAGCGGCTTGTCTACGGCATGGACGGTGAATGTTTCAGCAGCACTGTTGTCAGCATGACCACTGTGGGCTCTGTGGGGAGGGAAATACAGGAAAAGGGAATCCCTGTCTTTTGTCTTGGAATGAGAAAAGGCATGCCCGATCCTAGAGGCATGCATAAACTCAAACACCTAATAGACTTTTTTAAGCCCGACATCATCCAATGCTGGATGTACCATGCAAACCTCTTGGGCCTTCTCCTCTCCCATAAACGACCTCTTGTCTGGAATATCCGCTGCAGCGATATGGACCTTTCGCGATACGGCCTTGTCTACAAATACACGGTCAAGGCCGGGGCGATCTTCTCGAAGATCCCGGATGTGGTGATTGCAAACTCCTTTGCCGGCAAGGAATTTCATGAGGGACTCGGGTATAATCCCGAGAGGTGGGAAATTATTCCCAATGGGTTCGACACGGATCTTTTCAAACCTGATGCAACAGCGCGTTTAAATATCCGCTTCGAACTGGGTATTCCTGAAAATGCACCAGTGATCGGTTTCATCGCCCGCTTTGATCCCCAGAAGGACCATGAGACATTTTTCCATGCTGCACACATCCTTTTCAAGACACATCCAACTGCGCACTTCATCCTTGCGGGAAGAGGTATAGCACAAGAAAATCCCGCTATCATTGACTCAATACAGGAGATCCCGGAGCACGATCATATTCATCTCCTTGGTGAACGCAGCGATATACCACAGGTTCTCTCAGCATTGGATATTGCCTCCTCGTCTTCATCCTGGGGAGAGGGCCTCCCCAACACCATCGGCGAGGCCATGGCCACAGGGGTTCCCTGCGTGGTCACCGACGTGGGTGATTCACGAGTCCTCGCAGGTGATACCGGACATGTCGTGCCGAAAAAAAACCCCGAGATCCTGGCCAGGGCATGGCAACGATTGATTGATGCAGGCACTGATCACATCCGCCTCCTGGGTGGCAAGGCCAGAAAACGCATACAGCAGCACTACTGTCTCGATTCTTCAGTCAAGCATTATGAAGAGCTCTACAGAGAACTCAGTAAACTATCTGTGATGTAGAATAGCTTTAGATTATTGACAGGGCATCCGCTTCGCCGATCAGGACGAGGCAGCCCGCAACCCCGATCAGCCCTACCTGAAATATCTAAGGCAACATTCCGATAAACTTTCCTTTTCCCTTCCCATCTCTCCAGCCTCGCCCTGAATCAACAGCAGAATGAAGCACAGGGGGAAGATCGTCCTGAATAAACCCATGAAGCAAATCAACGGTACCTCACTGTCTAAGGTTGAAAAAAGTCTCGCATACCACGACAACAGGGCCTGTCAACATTTTCTGCTAGTTACTCCTTGAAGAAATGGGGGGCAGAATCCCCAGGATATTTACCACATATTCTTGATTTTTTTCATGCAAGTGGTATCATGAATAAAGTCATTCTATATTGTTTACCAATACCTGTTAAGGGGGAGGCTTTATGAACGAAACCATTATTTCATTTGACCGGCACATCATGAATGAACAGAGAAAACATGAAGGAAGAGGCGATTTCAGCGCCATCTTGAGTCAGATCATTTTTGCAGCAAAGGTCGTTGCAGCCCAGGTCTCCCATGCCGGTCTCATCGAGGACATCCTCGGAAGGACCGGCAAGAAGAACATCCAGGGAGAAGAGGTTCAGAAGCTCGATGTCTACGCAAACAAGGTTTTCATCAACTCCCTGAATTATATCGGCAAGGTCTGTGCTATGGCGTCTGAGGAAGACGAAGACATGATCATGATCCCGCAGAATTACCCCAAGGGCGATTATGTGGTCATGTTCGATCCCCTCGACGGTTCATCGAATATCGATGTGGACGTCTCCATCGGTACAATATTCGGCATCTACAAGAGGATCTCCGAAAGCGGCGACGGAACCCTTGAAGATTGTCTCCAGCCCGGCTATAAACTCTTTGGTGCCGGATACATCATCTATTCTTCCAGTATCATCCTTGTCTACTCAACCGGCAACGGAGTAAATGGCTTCAGCCTCGATCCCAGTGTGGGAGAATTCATTCTATCCCATCCCAATATTACAATTCCGCGACAAGGCAAAATTTACAGTGCGAACGAGGGCAACTATCCATACTGGAAACAGGGCACCGTCGAATATATCGATTATCTCAAATCAGACAGGAACACATTGAAAAAGCCCTATACATCAAGGTACATTGGTTCGCTTGTCGCTGATTTCCATCGTAATCTCCTCAAGGGGGGTATATTCCTCTATCCTGAAGATACAAAGGATCCCGCCAAGCCCACGGGCAAGCTCAGGCTCCTCTATGAAGCCAATCCTCTCGCCTATATTGTCGAACAGGCAGGCGGCTATGCATCCACAGGCTACGAGAGGATACTCGATATCAAACCCGACAAGCTCCATCAGAGGGTTCCCCTGATCATCGGTTCCAGGGATGATGTCTTAGCGTATGAAGAGTTTGCGAAAAAAAACAAGGAACAGTAAACAACCTGTCATAATAAGCAATGAGGAGGGTAATTATGAGTACTTCTACAGATTTCAACAAGGCACTTGAGATCGGCCGTCCACCAAACATACAGCAGTTATTTCCGAATTCCAGGGCATTGATCGTCAGCGGCAAGGTAATCGATCGCGCCATGATCAAAAAAGGCAAGGCCATGACCATGGCTGCCAACGGGAGAAACAGCATCGTTATCAGGGCTGCATTAAAAGCTGCCCAGAGAGCAAATGCCGGAATCATTATCGAAATTGCCAAATCAGAGAGCACGTACTGTGCCATCAATATGTGGAATCTCGCGCGTTATGTGGATACCTTCTGTAATGAGCTTAAAATCACCATCCCGGTTGCCGTCCATGCAGACCATTTCGGACTGAAAAAGAGCCCGGAGGTTGCACAGGCCAAAGTTCACATACCCTCCATTTTTGACGCAGGAATCACCTCTATCGCTGTTGATGCCTCCCACATGAATGACGAGGACAACCTGTTGGCCAATATTGCATTGAGTTCCTATATCCCCTCCTGGGCAGGATACGAAACAGAAGTGGGAGAGATCAAAGGCAAACAGGGACTTTCCACCCCGGAAGAAGCACTCTTTTTGATCCAGGGACTCAACGCGAACGGTATCTTCCCCGATTGGATCGCCCTGAACAACGGCACAACCCACGGGATCGAGGCGAGTGATGCCGGAATTCAGGTGGAACTCACCAGGGAGGTCCATGATGCGCTGGCTAAATACAGCATCTCCGGCGCACAGCACGGCACATCTGGCAACAGCGTGGAACGGCTCAAGAGGATTGCTTCCGAGACAAACACGACCAAAGCCAATGTTGCCACAGCCCTGCAGATGATCTCCTGGGGGGTAAAGGTGAATGAGTACGGCAATGCCATCTTAGATGATGCAGGAAACTTCATCAAGGTCCCGGATAACGGAGCGAGCGATGAACTGTGGATGGAAATGCTATCTTATGCACAGGACAAGTCCTTAAAAGGTGGAGATTATAAAAAACTGAACCTCCCCTTTGAGACCAAGCTCCTTTCCCAGCCCAGAGAAATCAGGGACAGAATGGAAGCATCGGTCGAAGATTTCATCTACGACCTGCTTGCAAACTGCTTCAATGCAACAGATACCGCACCTCTGGCCTTTGAAGCGATACTGAGCGCAGGCTCTTATGACCTTGGTCCAAAGGCCAGCCGCATCGAGAATCCTCAAGAATGGTCGCCGGAGAAGATAATGGAGAAGGCAAAGGCCTTTCAGAAAGAAGAGACTCAACCCAAAGGGAATTATGACGACTGATTCTGCATCAATGGGCTTGACGAGCGCACAATTGTGTGGCATTAGCATCGAGACCCAGTCATTCAGGAAGGGAGAAAAATGGCACGAGTAACTATTGAAGACTGTCTTGAAAAGGTACACGATCGCTTTTCTTTGGCCATAGCTGCATCCAAGCGGACAAAGCAGCTCATGAAAGGGGCCCCGCCTCTGTCCAAACGTAAAGAGAACAAGCATGTGGTAACCTCTTTGAGAGAACTTGCTGAAGGAAAAATCTCGCTGCACGATAAATCATGACAAAAAAGGATTATTACGAAATCCTTGGGGTTTCCCGTTCAGCAACCTCCGATGAGATCAAAAAGAAATACCGGCAGCTGGCGTTGAAATACCATCCGGATAGAAACCCCGGGGACACAGAAGGTGAGTCACGTTTCAAGGAAGCGGCCGAGGCCTACGAAGTACTTCACGACCCTGACAAGAGACGCATCTACGACCAGTACGGTCATGCCGGCCTGCAGGGCTCAGGATTCCAGGGATTTTCAAATTCCGCGGATATATTCAGCAGTTTCTCTGACATCTTTGGCGAGGTCTTTGGTTTTTCCTCCGGCAGAAAGTCGTATAACAGAAGACCTACCAGGGGAGCCGACCTGAGATACGACGCATCCATATCGCTCGAAGAGGCAGCCAGTGGAACTGAAATAGAGTTGGAACTCCCCAAAACGTCAACATGCGAGTCCTGCGAAGGAACCGGGGCCGAACCGGGCACCTCACCCGAGACCTGTTCCACATGCGGGGGAAAAGGCCAGGTTTACCGGACACAGGGGTTCTTTACCATAAGCACCACCTGTTCACACTGCAGGGGCACAGGCCAGATCATTGCAAAACCTTGCAAGGAGTGCAGAGGGTCCGGAACCGTTACCAAGAAAAAACAGCTCAAGGTCAAGATCCCTTCCGGAGTTGATACCGGCGCCACCATGCGTCTTACAGGAGAGGGCGAGGCTGGCGAACTTGGAGGGCCTCCAGGGGATCTGTATGTTTTCATCGAGATCAAACCCCATGACATATTCATCAGACAGGCCGATGACCTGTATATCGAAATGCCTGTTTCTTTCGTGCAGGCAACACTGGGCACGACCATTTCAGTGCCATCTTTGGATGGCGAGGTGGATCTGGAGATAAAACCGGGAACCCAGCCCAACGAGATCTACACCATCAAGGGAAAGGGGATAAAGCATCTGAGATCCAATGGACACGGCTCTCTTAATGTGGGCATCACCGTGGAAATCCCAAAAAAACTCACGAAGGAACAGGATGAGTGCCTGCGAAAATTCGCAGAGATGTCAAACGAAGAAGTGAAAAGCCCTTCACGCCACAAGAAAAAGCTCTTCAACTTTTAGAAGGGTATAAGGTCTAGGGTGCAAGGAATAAGAACAGAAATGATTTTTTGATATTAACCTTGGACCTGCTTGCTATTAGCAATATACTGTCTGAAGTTCCGCTGCTATCAGTCGTCGCTGTTTTTGATAACGCTGCCTGGATCGGTTCGGAGCCGTTCAAGTTTAGTTTTGAACTCTTCGGTCGGCTTCACACCTGATTTTTCCAGCATGTGTTCTGCGTGCAAGCCGATATTCCTGGTATCCTTGTAAAAGCTGTCCGAATGTCTGGAGGCTGGGTTGTATGAGGAAAGCCGGTCTGAGCCGGAGGCAAGATAGTTCACTTTAGAAATGATGCGTTTCAGATCCGTGGATCCGCAACTAGCGCAGGTAAGTTCATCAGGGTTCTTGAAACCCTGGACCAGAACGCTTTGAATATCGCCACATGCACTGCATTTATATTCGTATATCGGCATTGGGCAATTATTCCACATATGGGGTAAAATGAAAAGGGCAAGATTCTCATAGAGTTGAACGACTAGAGAACCCTGCCCTTATTTATCAGTTTTTGTCGCCTTTTACCTCTTCGAACTCTGCATCCACCACATCATCCTGCGCTCCTGCAGATGCCCCGGGACCAGCCTGAGCGTCTTCCTGACCGCCGGCCTCCTGGGCTGCGGAAGCATAAATCACTTCTGCCAGCTTGTGTGACGCGGTAGTCAGCGCCTCGATCTTCTTGTTGATCTGCTCGGCATCGTCTCCCTGCATTACGTCTTTCAGATCCGTAAGGGCATTTTCAATGCTGGAGCGGGTTTGCCCATCAACCTTGTCTCCATGCTCTTTCAGTGTCTTTTCGGTTGTGTATGCGAGACTGTCGGCATTATTCTTTGCCTCCACAAGTGCCTGACGACGCTTGTCCTCGGTCTCGTGCTCCTCTGACTCACGGATCATCTTGTTGATGTCTTCCTCATTCAGCCCGGAAGAGCTCGTGATCCGTATTGACTGTTCCTTGCCGGTGGCCTTATCCTTGGCAGAAACATGGAGGATCCCATTGGCATCGATATCGAAACTTACTTCTATCTGGGGGATTCCTCTGGGTGCCGATGGTATACCCACAAGATCGAAATGACCGAGCAGCTTATTATCGCCCGCCATGGGACGCTCACCCTGGAAGATACGTATGGTAACCGCGCTCTGGTTGTCCTCGGCAGTAGAGAAGATCTGCTGCTTCTTGGTCGGGATCGTGGTATTGCGCTCTATGATCTTGGTAAATACGCCGCCTAAGGTCTCGATCCCAAGGGAGAGCGGGGTTACATCGAGCAGGAGAACATCTTTGACTTCACCGCCAAGCACTCCGCCCTGAATAGCAGCACCTACTGCCACCACTTCATCCGGGTTTACGCCTTTATGAGGTTCCTTGCTAAAAATTTCTTTTACCTTTTGCTGGACCTTGGGCATCCTGGTCTGGCCGCCGACAAGAATTACCTCGTCGATTTCCGCAGCAGACAGTCCTGCATCAGCCAGAGCCTTTTTGCACGGTCTTTCGAGGTTTGCAATGATGTCCTCAACCAGTGATTCAAGCTTTGCCCTGGTCATCTTCATATTGAGGTGTTTCGGGCCGGATTGGTCTGCCGTGATAAAGGGCAGGTTGATCTCTGTTTCCATCATGGTGGAAAGTTCATGTTTTGCCCTCTCTGCACCTTCTTTGAGGCGCTGAAGGGCCATGCGGTCATTGCTCAAATCGACGCCGGTTTCCTTTTTAAACTCGCTCACCAGGTAGTCAATGATCCTGTTGTCAAAATCCTCTCCACCCAGGTGAGTGTCGCCATTTGTGGACTTTACCTCGAACACACCATCACCGATCTCTAAGATAGAGACATCAAAGGTACCACCACCAAGATCGAAAACGGCGACTTTCTCTTCCTTCTTGCTGTCAAGGCCGTATGCCAATGCAGCGGCAGTCGGTTCGTTGATGATCCTCTTCACATCGAACCCTGCAATCCTTCCAGCATCCTTTGTAGCCTGTCTCTGTGAGTCGTTGAAGTATGCAGGAACCGTGATCACCGCTTCATCTATCTTTTCACCGAGGTAGGCTTCCGCATCCATCTTCAGTTTCTGCAAAACCATTGCAGAGATTTCAGGCGATGCATATTTGCGGTTGTCAACATCGATTGCCGCGTCGCCGTTGTCGGCTTTTACGATCTTGAATGGCATAATGCTGGTGTCTTTCTGCACCACGGGATCGTCAAACTTTCTCCCGATGAGTCGTTTTATTGCAAAGAGTGTGTTCTCTGAGTTCGTAATGGCCTGACGTCTGGCTACCTGTCCTACCAGCCTTTCTCCGCCGCTGGTAAATGCAACAACAGACGGTGTCGTCCGTGCCCCTTCAACATTGGCAATCACCTTCGGCTCACCAGCTTCCATGATAGCCATACAGGAATTGGTTGTTCCCAGATCAATTCCTAAAATCTTTCCCATGTGTTTTTCCTCCTTGTTCTGTACTCGTATCAACCTGAAACAGTCACTTTAGCTGGTCTCAGGACTCTATCGTGAATCATGAATCCCTTTTCGATTTCATCAACCACCATGCCTTGCACCACATCAGGGTGTGTTACCTGCATCATTGCCTCGTGATAGTTCGGATCAAACGGCATATCCTCAATTTCTATAGGTTCTACATGATTTTTTTTCAAGGTCTCGAGCATCATTTTTTCCGTCATCTGCAGGCCCTGAATAAAATTTTCGTCATCGGGATGCAACTCCATTGCCATTGATATCGACTTTTCAATCGCATCGTAGACCAGCAGGAAATCCCTCAGGAGCCTTTCGGTCCCAAATTTTATGATATCCTGTTTATCCCGCTGCATGCGTTTCTTCACATT
>CAYRCP010000053.1:0-10198 GCA_964422755.1 uncultured Bacteriovoracaceae bacterium
GGTATCTGAGAAGATGTCTCCCTTGGTTTTTATGAGACATACTTCGGTTTGAACACCAGGCAGCAGTTCTGTAAGCGCCGTTCGTACCATCTCGGTCTGAACAATGGCGAGCTTGCTACCTCTTGTGCCGATCCTGATAGTCTTCATCGAGCTGGAATATCCTCCGTGTTTGTTCTATATATTCAACAGTAGGTCTTTTTTTTAAAAAGCTCACGGGCCGGTGGATGAATCTCTTGAGCGATGTTCTCAGTGCATTCTCCACGATGACCTTTTTCTCTTTATCAAGCGGTATGTCCCTGAGCTGCTCCTCGATATATTCCTCCATAAGGCTGAAGAGGTCTTTGATCGTGGAGTTGGCATTGAGAGAATGAAGCCAGTTTTCAAAACCTGCTATCTCGTGATTGATGATACCAAGGGCCTGCTGGGTGCTCTCCTGCCTGTTTTTAAAATGCCGGTCAACGATAGACTTGAGAGAGTCGATGTCATAGAGGTAGCAGTTGTAGCATTTGCCTGCATCCGGGTCCACATCCCTGGGCACGGCGATATCGATGATGATAATGGGGCTGTTTTTCCTGAGTTTCATGACCGCCTCGATCATGTCCCGGGTTATGATCGGGGTGGGCGAACCGGTAGAAGAAATCACGATGTCACAAATGGCGAGTTCTTCTTTCAGGCTCTCAAAGGGTTTTGGAACCCCTCCCAGTTCTTCCGCCAGGTCGCGGGCTGCACTGTGGGTGCGGTTGATAATGCTCATCTTGTTCACGCCGCGGCTTTTAAGCCTTTTTGCCGCAATACTTGCCATATCACCGGCACCGATTATGCAGGCAGTGCTGCCCGCGATATCACCGAAGATATGAGAAGTGAGCTCAACGGCCTCGGAGGCAACCGAGACGGAGTATTTGCCGATATCCGTTTCTGTCCGAATGCGTTTTGCCGTTCTGAATGCCCTGTGCAGTGCCTTGTTGAGCAATGTTCCTGTCGTATTTACCGAGAGGCAGTCGCGGTATGCGTCCTTGATCTGGCCAAGGATCTGGGGTTCTCCGAGTACAAGGGAATCGAGCCCGCAGGCCACCATGAACATATGCCCAATGGCGTCTCTGCCCATGAAGTGATCCGACATATCCTCCAGTGCATCCTGTGCGATTCCACACAGGGATGAGAGATGAGCGTATACAGCTTCTGCAGAAAGTTCGCGAAAATATACCTCTGTGCGATTGCAGGTGTTCAGGGTAAATGTCTCGGAGTTCTTGCCCATTATGGGAAGTAGGTCTTTCGGTTCTATACGGATCTGTTCCCTGATTTCTATGGGTGTGTTTCTGTGGTTGATACTGATACAGCTGATCAGGTTCATGGAAGGAGTCCTACTCCATGGGCATTCGGAAATGCGAGGTTAACCACGATAAAGCCGACGATCATCAGGGTAAACCCGATGACCGTGATGATGGCGGTGCGGCTGCCTCGCCAGCCGATGGCAAACCTCTGGTGCACACCAAGCGCAAAGACAAGCCACATGATGGCCCCTGCTGATATCTTTGGGGCAATGCTGGCGAATGATACATCGAGGCTGGATGCCCACAGTGCGCCCAGTATCATGCCGGCCGAGATGGCAACGAACCCTATTGACAGGCATGAATAGAGGATTTTGTCCAGGATGGCCAGGGGAGGGAGTCCGCTGGCAGCAGTATGAATAGTCCCCTTCCTGATGATCCGTTCGTGTACGAGGTAGACCACGGAGGTGATGAAGGCCACGACAAAAAGCGCCTCTCCTGCGATCACGCTCAAGGTATGCAGGCCATACCAGTACCTCGATGATTCAATAAAGATACCGGGATCCCTGCCCAAAGACGGTGCGATAAGTCCCATGGCAAATGTGGCGACCGGCAGGAAAAAAGCCATCAATACGGTGGTGGCCTTTTTCCAGATCAGGGACATGAATACCACCGATGCAACAAAGACCACCATGTTCATGGCCTGAGCGGGTGATGACACCGGGATATGCTGCATCCTGATCCCCAGAGAAATAATGAAGCCCAGGTGTGCCGCTGTGCACAGGATGAAAAAAACCCGCGCAGCATTGAGCAGGGTGGTATTTCTCGTGAACAGATAAAGGATAAACCCGATACTTGCCAGGAAGTAGAGGATAAGGACCCCGGAGACTAGCATGTAAAGATGTCCTCCAGATCGATGTGTTCTCCCAGCGCTTCAAAGAGGATGTTCTCTGCCAGTTCCCTGTCACCATCCCTGATTGCATCCATGAGCTGAGAATTTACCAGTACGTCGAAGACCCGTTTGTGGTTTTCGTGTCCGCCTTCCCGAGACAGCACCAGGGGACGGATTTTCCCCATTATCATGGCAAGGGATGCATATTCGTCCCCGATGCATGCTCCTATGTCCTTGCGCATTTTCCGGGAAAGAGCCGGAGAGACACCCCCGGTGGATATGGCGATCTTTATCGGTCCTTTTTCGATGATTGAGGGAACAATGAAACTGCACAGCGGGGGTTTGTCCACCACATTGCAGAAAATGCGCATTGCGAGGGCATCCTGGCTCACAGCTGTGTTCGTGACCTCGTCATCGGTAGCGGCAATGACCAGCGCTGCCTCGTTGAGATCTCCTGATTCATAATCCCTTTGAAAGATCTCGATCCCGGTCATGGAGGAGATGTCGTCGATGATTTCCGGTGCAATGACCGTGACGTTCGCTCCGGCAGCTACCAGGGTCTCAATCTTGCGGTACGCCACCAGACCTCCGCCCACCACCACGACGGATTTTCCTCTCAGATCGACAAAAAGGGGATAGTAATAGTTTTCTCGATAGTCCATACGATCCTGTAATCAGTTAGTTGACTTCTTTGAGCCAGTCACGGATAAGTCCTATTGTCCTGTGGTCCTTCCGGAGTTGATGGGCAGCGCCTTCGAGCATGGTGATTTTTTTGGGGTGGCACGCTGAATCAAATAACAGCCGGGCATGCTCGGGAGGAACGGTTTCGTCCTGATCTCCATGCACTATTCCCACGTTCCGGGGTGAAATAAAGGGCAGGTATTGTGCAGGGGTGAGATTGAGGAAATCTTCATACCACCTGTTGATGTCCCGGGGGAAATCATCATCGCGGATGAGACCTATCTGCCTGAAGTGCTCTTTTAGCAGCATCGGATCATCCGGCAGGATGTCCGAGAAATTGTGCGGCGCTGCCATGAGCAGCAGGCTCCGGAGATTTTTTTCAAACGAGGCTACCTTGGATGCTATGGCCCCCCCTGCAGAAAATCCGATGCAGTGGATCGATTTGGGATCGATGCCGGGGGTGTTGTAAATTCTGTTTACAATGGCGGAGAGATCGTTAAACCAGCCCCGCATGTCGATATTGCCGCCAGATTCTCCGCAGCCCCGGAAATTGAAAACCGTACAGCAGTACTTCTCGGCGACAATGGTTTCAACCAGATCCATATACCCTGAATCGTTTTTATCCGGTTTCGAACCCGGTATCCCGTGGCATAAGATAACTACAGGCCGTAATCCCCTGAAATCATCATCAGGGCAGTAGAGCCATGCCCTGATGGTTATCCCCTCCCGGGTTAATTGAAACTTTTTCGATTTCATCTTCAAGTAAGTTGTATCTCCTGTATATAAAAGCCCAAGACTTCAGTTCATTTTCATCCTGCAATATGAGATCGTCATTGTCCGAGTAGGTCCTGATCGGAATCCTGTTGCTCAAGGCGAGCAGCCGGATGGTGTTTTCAGGGATGCCGAGCAGACAGGAGGCCTTTTCGATGGAGGTCTTTTTCTGTTTTCCACCGCCAACCTTTTTGAAAACAAATGTCTGCAGAATCGTTTTCTGCGTGGCTATAGGGTCAAGGGAAAAGGCACTGTCCAGGCCCTCGATATAATCGCTGTTCATCTGATACCTGATGTTCGACAATTCCACCAGCGCCCTGATATCGTCCGGATACTCCTTCAGCATCGATTCAAGAATTTCTTCAGCCTCCTCCATATTGTTCATGAAAAAATTGATTTCCGCCAGGTACAGATAGGTGTCTTTCTCCTTATCCCCGAAGTCCATGGCCTTGGAAAACATTTCAAGGGCGAGATCCAGATGCCCGAGTTCCCGGTGGCAGATGCCGATGAGTTTATAGATGAGAGGTGAGGTGGAACACAGAATATTTGCTTTTTCCAGATCGTCTGCTGCGATGGTGTAGTATCCCTGGTCTATCTTGTCTCTGGCCCGGGACATGAATATCTTGAACCGCTCTTCAAACTCCTTGTTCGAGAGGCTCTCCTGGGAGTCTTTAAAGTGAAATCCCGACGTGCACAGATCGATGTATTCTTCGTTCTCGCTCAAGGACTGATCTGTTGCGAGAACCGTAATGACCCGCTGACAGAGATTCTTGATGGGCAGCATGGAGTCGATCTTGTTTGCCACATTGAGCCCGATTCCGCAGAGATCACTCTTGTCTATTTCAGAGAGATTTTTTGCTTCGCCGGTTAACTCCTTGAAAAAGACATTGGTCATCTCTTTTGAATTGGTGATGGGCAGGACCATTGCAGACTTATACTGACCACCAGGGCATGTATATTCGTAGCTGAGCCATAGTTCTCTGTATTCACTATCAATTCTTTCAACCTCAACAGAAATAAGCTCAATAAGTCCCCTGGGTTGTTCCAATTTGCCGCGCATGGGTGAATATGTATGCCGTCGGGGGTGAAATGTCAACAATAAGGGCTTTATCCACGATAAATACGTATGGAAACAAAGAAAAAATTATGATAGCTCAAAGGCAGAGGTGTGGTAATGCTGAGATTTTTACAGAACGTGAGCCTTTTTGCAGTACTTATGGTCTTTGCAGCGGCCGGAACCGTATACGCTGCCCCCAGGGTGAAGGTTGACAACCCCATCTATCATGCAGGCGAGATCCCTCAGGGCAAAGAGATATCCCATGAGTTCACTCTTGAAAATACCGGCGATGAAATATTGACCATCACGGTCAAGCCCTGTTGAGGGGTTCATATTACTGCCCCGGGAGGGCAGGGTATCGCATCGCGCGGGCAGAATATCGAACCCGGCGGAACCTTTAAAGTTGTTGTGAGCATGTCTACCAAGGGATATACAAAGAGCCTGCACAAGGATATCAAGATACAGACTAACGATCCTGAGGCAGGCCTGGTGAAACTTACCATGGAGGCAAAGATCCGCGAGGTGCTCCGTGTTGAACCGCGCCTGGTGAATTTCGGGAAGGTGAAAAAGGGAACAATCCATACGCGGGCCTTGACAGTCAAGAACATGGGAAAAGAACCCATTGCGATAAAGGAGATCTCTGCCAGGCCCGATACCATGGTCGCTATTTCTCCTGCCAAGCCTTTTACCCTCAACCCGGGTGAGGAAAGACAGTTTGAACTTACCTTTAATTCAGGGACGTCAAAAGGGCATACCGGCGGATATGTAAACCTGTTTACCGATATCGAGTATCTCCCCAGAAAGGTCATTCGAGTTCGGGCCCAGGTTGTTGAAGAGAAGAAGCCGTAAAGGGCATCAGGCGGTTTTTTAAGTGACAGTGGAATGAAGGCGCATACGAAAAAGAATATTGCCACTGTCTCGGGTCTCACCGGCATCAGCCGTATACTGGGATTTGTACGTGATATGGTGCTTGCCTGGCTTCTCGGAGCAGGCATCCTTGCAGATGCGTTTATCGTTGCATTCAGGATCCCGAATCTCCTGCGCAGGTTTATGGCCGAAGGGGCTGTCAGTGTTGCCTTTGTCCCGGTATTTTCCGAAGCAAAGGAACGCGATGGGCTCGATAAGGCCTTTATGCTGGCCCGCGGTGTATTTACCCTCCTGTTCCTGTTGTTGACCGCCCTGGTGATTATCGGGGAGATCGTAGCTCCGGCACTCGTTGCGGTAATTGCGCCCGGCTTCATTAATGCAGAGACCTTTGATACAGCGGTCCACCTTACCCGCATCATGTTCCCCTACATACTCCTTATCGGTATAGTGGCCCTGTTTATGGGGATACTGAACTCCCTGGGGCATTTTTCAGCGCCTGCCGGCGCTCCCATTCTGCTCAACATCTTCATGATCGGCATCCCCCTGGTATTTCACGTGATGATTCCGGTGTTCTCATCCCCGGCAGACGCCTTTGCCTGGGGAGTTATCTCAGGAGGGGTTGCACAGGTCATTCTTCATGTTATTCCGCTTAAGAGACTCCATGTTCCCTTGGGTTTTACCCGCAATTTTTACCAACCGCGACTCAGGCAGGTCGGGAAGCTCATGGGGGTGGCGGCAATCGGGGCCTCGGTGTATCAGATCAATGTATTTGTCGGCACCCTGCTTGCTTCTCTCCTGGCAACCGGCAGCGTTTCATACCTCTACTATGCAAACAGGATTGTTGAACTGCCGTTGGGATTATTCGCCTTTGCCGTGGGCAATGTCATGCTTCCTGCCATGAGTTCCGCCCATGCCCGCGGGGATTTATCAAAACTTTCCTCTCTCACCGGGGATTCTCTCTCGGCCGTTCTGATGTTTACCATACCCTCGACCATCGGGATTCTGGTTCTTGCGGAGCCTATCTTTGCCATACTCTTCATGCGCGGGGCCTTTACCCTGCAGGACAGCCTTTTGTCAGCATATGCACTGCGCATGTATGCCCTTGGACTGGGTGCAGTCGGCTGTTCGAGGATATTCACCCAGGCGCTGTATTCGATGCAGCAGGCAAAGGTCGTGGTGAATGTTGCCTGGGTAACGCTGGGGATAAATGTGATCTTATCTGTGGTGCTCATGAGATTCATGCAGCACGCAGGTATTGCCCTGGCCAGCAGCATCTCGGTTTTTTTGCAGGTAGTTGTCCTGTACCGTGTTCTCGGAAAAAAAGGAATACGTTTAGCCGCAAATTCCTTTAGCCGATATGCAAAAATGATCGTTGCCGCAGCAGCTATGGGTGTATGTCTATTCCCGTTCCTTTCCATGAGATTCTGGCTTGAAGGCTTGACATTCACGAGTGCCTCTCTTCTGGCGGTATGTGTTGTTTCAGGTGCTGTTGTGTATTTTGGCCTGCTGTGGAGTATGGGGTTCAGGCACATTCTCAAAAGATGAAATTTTTGTGGAATGTCGGTAAAGGTTTTGTAAAAAGATTCATTTTTTAGCGTGACCGGAGACAGTATGTAATTTCTTTCTTATAAAGAGTAACAAAATTCTATTTTGATCAGGAAAATCTAAACGGAAAAATGGAGAGAAAAATATAATGAATTGTAATGTTATGTGGTTGTGGGAAACAGGGCGTGTGGCATTATGTTTGCAGTTTACCGAAAAGTAGTTAATTAGGTGGGGACAACGATGAGATTTGCCGGCAGAGAATACGAGGGACGTCGTGGCAGTACTTGGCGTACAGAAGCTGAAGCGATTTTACGAAGGCATGCCAGGAGTTTGAGGCATATTGGGGCTGTTTAAGATAGAGATGTTGAAGCCTCATCTGATGTAAACATATGACGGGGGTAGTCGTGTATTGCCATGTGTAATGACAGATTAAAACAATATGTTATTGACCAGACGTTAGAGCTTTCACCGGAATTCATTAAGGATAATTCTGCAGTAATACCTCTTCTTTTTCAGGTTTTGCTTCTCAATGATGTTGATGTCAGGGTTGAGAAGGTGTCAGATCTTTTCCTCAATTTCGTGGAGCATATTACGCCCTATGATGTCGCACTCGTATACCTGTGGTCTCCGGGAAATGCATGGTTCTGCCGGGGGCTGCAAGGCGAGATACCCGAGGAGATCGAAAAGGGAGATATCTTCACTTCGGTGATACGGGATTTTGCCCGGCCGATGCTCATACAGAATGTAAGTGATGAAAGATTCGAACCCGAAGAACTGCCCATGGCCTTTTCATCCATGATAGGGCTGCCGATTTATAAAGACACGAAAGTAATCGGGTGCCTTGAATTATTCAGAAAGACCGGCTCTTCTTTCTCCAGGAATGACCTTGTCCTCATAAAGCACCTGCTTTTGAGTTCGGAAAATATTATTCAGCAGGTTGTAGCCCCGGAAAGAGAGTATGACGGCGTATTGGATGTCCGTATGGACAGACCCCAGAAACATGTTCTCATGGAGGTGCTGCACCAGTATGAGGAACTCTCCAAGAGGATGTCATTCCCTTTGACCGTGGCGATCATTGAGATTGAAGATAGAAATAAATTCGGGCTCTATCAGCATATCCCCGAAGGAGTGAGGACGCTCAAGACCCTCGCAAAGAGGATACAGGACGGACTGCGGTGTTATGACAAGGTTCTCAGGTATGAAGAATTGAGCTTTTTTGTGATCCTGCCGGGATGTTCCTCCCAGCATGCGGTTACCGCGCTGCACAATGCCACCCTTTCTCTGGGTGAGGATCTGGCGAATAACATGACCATAGGATTAGCTACCTTGCCGGATGAGGCTCAGGATGCAAAGGGGCTTGTCAATATCGCTCACCAGGCCCTTTCTCATGCGAAACGGAAAAATATTCATATAGCAAAAATATCTCAGACAGGTGCCATCAAGCCTACAAACCTTTCATTGGAACTCAAAATGAAGAGGATACTGGAATCAGGCCCTCACATGAATATTGTGAGTGAACTCATGAACCTTTTTGCAATCCAGTGTCAGGCCGATGACATCTCCATACGCTATGAACCCCCGGGAGTTCCTGTGCGCTGGCAGGGTTATGACCTTGGCTACATCAATTATGACGGTTTGCCTGAAGATATACAGGACTGGATCGTCTCCTATCTCTCCCCGGCATGGGCCGTTGCTCTTGGCATTGATACGGATATCAGAAACTGGTACCTGAGTACACTCACCACCGCATCCATTCTCAGCGATCTCAGAGCAGGGTATCCCATGGGCTACTCCATCAAGGTTGCCGACCAGATGTATACCCTTGCAAAAGAAATGGGAAAGGGCGATGTTCAGGCTTTGCAGTGGGCAAATTCCTCCCTTGCTGCCAACATCGGGTATCTCGGTGTCCCCACCTCCATATTTACCAAGGGAGAGATAACGCCCTTTGACAAGAAGAAGATCAATGGCCATACGCTGATTGCTTCGAGAATGCTCAAAGACAGTGCCGTTCTTGATCTTGACGATGAAATCATTCTCTATCACCACGAGAACATCGATGGGACCGGATACCCTCGCGGGCTCAAAGGGGAAGAGATTCCTCTCGGGGCGCGAGCCATGAGAATAGTCGATTCCTTCAATGCCATGACGTCTCCCCGGCTCTACAGGTTTCAGTTGGAAACAAAGGATGCATTAAAAGAATTGTGTTCCATGAGCGGCCCGATGCTGGATCCTGATGTGACGTCGCTTTACGTGGATCTTATCGGTTTTTGATCCAGCGGGGATGGGTGATTCCGTATTTTTTGATCTTATAATGGATAACCCGTTTGCTGATTCCTAAAGAATTTGCAGCTTCTTTTTGTATCCAGTCATTTTTCCTGAGTGCCTCGAGTATGATCTCTTTCTCTGACATTGCCAGAGAGGAGAGCGATGCCGCCTCTTCGATCACAGCATCGTTGGAGCAGGGTTGAGCTATTGAAATGTCGGATTTCTCTATGATGTCGCCTTCTGCAAGCAAGACTGCGCGTTCAATGCAGTTGCGGATCTCACGTACGTTGCCGGGCCAATCGTATTGCCGCATGTACTCCAGGGCACCTGTGTCGATATCCATTTCTTCTTTGTTGAATTCCAGACTGTACTTTCTGATGAAGTAGCGGGCAAGCGGCTCGATATCCTCTCTGCGCTGCCTGATAGGCGGGATGTCAATGTTTACCACGTTGATCCGGTAATAGAGATCTTCTCTGAATTTTTTCTCCTGAACGAGGGTGTACAGATTCTTGTTTGTAGCGGTGATGACCCGCACATCTACCCTGATCGTTTTTTCACCGCCCACTCTTTCGAATTCTCTCTCTTCAAGTACCCGCAGGATCTTGGACTGCAGGCCGAGGTCCATATCGCCTATCTCGTCAAGAAAGATGGTCCCCATATTGGCCTGCTCGACCCGCCCGGTTCTCATCTTTACCGCTCCGGTAAAGGCCCCTTTTTCATGACCGAAGAGCTCGCTCTCCAGGATATTCTGCGGGAGCGCAGCACAATTTACCTGTACGAAATTGTTCTCTGCCCGTTTTGAATTATGGTGGATTGCCCCGGCGATGAGGCCTTTCCCCACACCGGTCTCCC
>CAYRCP010000054.1:0-10151 GCA_964422755.1 uncultured Bacteriovoracaceae bacterium
CTTTGTCCAGGACCCAGATGACGTCCTGGATATTCTCGGCAAGGAGCCGGTAGCGCTCATCACTTTTCATGAGGTTTTCCTGCGCCTCTTTGCTTTTCGTGATGTCATACATGATGCATTGCACCTCTTGGGGTTGTCCTGTTGCGCCGAGCCCGGAAAAAATGCCGTATTTGCTAAGAAAATTAATAGCATAAGGTGAACCAGGTCTATATAAGACGAACACGGATACCCGTGTAGGGAAAACGATTATTTAAATGTGAGCAAAGATCTTATTACAATGCGTGCCGGGAAAAAGGCTGCAGAGGGTAAAACTAAGGCATCGCAGGTGTCGCGGCTAATCCACAAGTTTGTTCTGAACGGCATAGAGCACAATTTCAGCATTGTTTTTCATATTCATTTTTTCCAGGATGCGTGAGCGATAGGTGCTCACGGTCTTTACGCTCAGGCAGAGCTCTTCGGCAATCTCTTTTATGGTTTTTCCGGATGCGATCATGTGCATAACCTGATACTCGCGATCGGATAGAGACTCGTGGACGGGCTTGTCGGCATCACGATCCAGTTCATAGGTGAGCCTTTCCGCCAGGGTGGAACTGATATATTTGCGACCTGTTGCGACCTTGCGAATGGCAGTGATCAATTCATCAGGAGCACTTGACTTTGTCAGGTATCCCGAAGCCCCGCCCCGCAGGACGCGTATCGCATAGTGTTCTTCCGGGTACATGCTTAATATCAGCACCGGAAGTTTTGGTTTCTGGTGTTTTAATTCTCGCAGGACTTCAAGACCGTCTCTTCCCGGCATGGAGATATCCAGGAGGACTACATCGTAGGTACTATTCCAGGCATAATCGAGGACCTCTTTTCCATTCGAAGCCTCATCAACCACAAGGATGTCATCAGTCTCGGAAAGGATTTGTTTCAGCCCTTCTCTGACTATCGGATGATCATCAGCGATAAGAACCCTTATCATCAAGAACCTCCCTTTTCTTCAAGCGGAATAGAAACAACGACCGTGGTACCCGTTCCTCTTTCTCCCTGAAATGCTACTTCTCCGCTGCAAAAATATGCACGTTCCTTTATACCCATAAGTCCGAAGGATTTGGAATCCTCTATCTGTTTTTTTGTAATACCTTTTCCGTTATCCTTTACGGCCAATACCAAGCTGCCACCCTTTTCCCGCAGGGATGTTTCCACCTTGGAGGCATCAGCATGTCTGGCAACATTCGTTAAAGCTTCCTGAAAGATACGGAATATGGTTGTTGCCACGTCCTTGTCCAGCTTAATAACTTCAGGCTCGACATGAACCTGGCAAGTGATCCCGGTGCGGGTTTGAAATTCATCAGCCTGCCATTCGATTGCCGGTACCAGGCCGAGGTGGTCCAGGATTCCCGGACGCAGGTCCATCATTATGCGTTTCACCGATTGAATAGTCATATCAATGAATTTGAGCATGAGGTTTGCCTTGGCATGCAGCGGTTCGAGATTTTCCGGGAGTTTCTTCGACAAATACGAAAGGTCCATCTTCAATGCCGTAAGCACCTGTCCCAGCTCATCATGGATTTCCCGGGCAACACGCGTTCTCTCACCTTCGCGGACATCCTGAGTGTGCTTATGAAGGTTGCGAAGCTGCTCCCGGGAATGCACGAGACTCCCCTGTGTTTTTTTCATATCCGTTATATCCAGCAGGGACAGGACACTCTTGGCTGTTCCCGGAATAATGTTTGCGGTTACAAAGACATCTTTTGTGGTGCCGTTTCTGTCCTGGAATTTAAACTCGTAGTTTCTCGGCGCAGCATAGGAGTCTTTTCTTCTTTGATTATGATACCCCACAATCCGATCTCGATCTTCCTCACTCACAACATCGGTCAAGTACTTCTTGTTCACGATGGAGTGCCCTTGATATCCCGATAACTTTTCAAATTCGGAATTGGCAAGAGAGATCGTGGCGTCTTCTTCTATGATCGCCATTGCCGTTCCGGTATCCTCAAAGATTGATCGATACCGTTCCTCGCTTTCCTTCAATGATTCCTCGGCCTTTTTCCGTTCGCTGATATTCCTGGTGATGCCGACGAATCCATCCGGCCGTCCATCATTATCCAGGACAATATTTGCCGTAACCTCGGTCCAGATGATAGATCCATCCTTGCAGATCTGCTGCAATTCTATCGTGAAAAGTTTGATCGCATCAATCGGTTCACCGCTTTCCTGCAGTGCAAGGTATTCCTCTATAAGGATCATGAGGCGGTAGTACGAATCACGGGTAAAGATCTTGTCCAGGGGCATTCTCAGAGCTTCCTCAACGGTATATCCCCGAAACCGCAGAACCGACGGGCTGATATACGTATGATGGAGATCTTTGTCCAGGACCCAGATGACGTCCTGGATATTCTCGGCAAGGAGCCGGTAGCGTTCATCGCTTTTCATGAGGTTTTGCTCTGCCTCTTTGCTTTTCGTGATGTCATAGATCATGCCTTGCACCTCTTGGGGTTGTCCTGTTGCATCACAGATGTTCTGGACATACTCATGGAGCCAGCAGATCTGTCCATTTTTATGGATAATCCGATATGTCAGTTCCGCCGCATAGTTGGGAATTGACGAAACGTTCTTTAGCTTTTCACGAATATGACTAAGATCCTCGGGGTGAACGATCTGGTTCAATGTTGGCGTTCCTGCAATGAAGTCCTGTTCTGTATAGCCGGTAATTTTTTTCACCGAGCCATGCAGGAAAATGGGGGTGTTATCCAGTTTTGTCCTGAAGGCGATACCCTGAAGATTCTGCGCAAACGACCGATATCGCTCTTCACTTTCTCTCAGCGCTGATTCAGCTTTTTTCTGCTCCGTAATGTCGATCCCTGCGCCATAGATGAAATCGATCTCGCCTTCATCCGTGAAGACGGGCCTTCCTTCCCATTCTACAAGATACTCGGTGCCGTCCTTTGCCGTGATGTGATGTTCATTCTTTGTGGGATTGCGGTGTTGCATCAAATTGAGAAATACGTCTGAAACGAGCCGATGTTCCCGGGGAGGAACAAACGTGCGGAGATATTCTCTCCCGGCGACCTCTTCTTGCGTATAGCCGAGTTTTCTCAACATGGTGTTGTTCATGATGATGGTTTTGCCCGCAGGATTTATAACGGTAACGAACGTGGGGGATTCCTGAATGAGTATGTCTGAGAACATTTTTTCTTTTGAACAGCTTTTTTTGATTTCAGACATGTTATTCCTTATCCGACGGAGAATCGATAATACCAATAGTCGCCACAATCGAACCTGCTGCTTTTTTTGCCGGCGCCTCCTGCCGGTAGGCCGCAAGCTTTTGCCGGGCGAAGACAAACCGGGATAGACCGTGCAACCCGTTGAACCGGATCACGATACATATGGCAAGAAAATGCGCGTAAGACGATGATCCACATCTTGCCGGATCTCATGCCTATCTTTATCTTATCATGCAACGATATGGACATATTCAAAATACTCAGTCCTTCATCTATTCATGAGTGTTGCATTTCTCATGCGACACGTGAAAGCACTTTTATTATCAAGCACTGCCTTTACTTCAGCAGAAACATGTTCAATCCGTTTTCTTGTCAGTTACGCCGGACAAGTCACCGGATAAAAAAACGTTGGTTCCATTTCCTCAAGCATGCTGAAGGAAAAGCCTTCAAGGGCAAGCCTAAAGGGCTCATACCATTGATTAACGAATACTATATAACATTTTTCAACAAATATATATGGACATTCTTTAGGCTCAATGCATCGGTGATTCGCGAAACACAGCACGTTTCCTCCCTTATTGAGCAAAGATGGTCTCGATCTTTGTAATGTCCTGTGGCGAAAACCCATCGGAAGAAAAGGCTTCCAGGATTGCCAGCGGGGACAACGTTCTCCCGTCATTGAAGCCGATGGTCATTTTCTGATGGTCATAGGAAGAGAGAAACTCGTGTACATTCAGAACTTTTGTGCCTTTTTCAATATGTCCGCCATTTTCAAAGGAAAGGGTGAAAGGTTTTTTTGACTCGTACACAAACGCTGCAACCTTGGGCAGTTTTCCTTTTGTGCAGGACAGCGCCCTTGCGCCTTTTGGAAGGTGAGCGTTCAAGGATGAGAGGATCTCTTCATGGTCCAGTTCTTTCTTGAGCTCGAACTGAAAAAATTCACTCCTTGATGCTATACCGAAAGAGGTGGGAGGGGTGGTGCTCATCTTCATTGAGGGGCTGAATCCATCCGAGTAAGCCGCATCCAATCCGGACCGGCGAATGGTACGCTTGAGCATCTCCATAAAATCCCTGGGAGAGAGAAATCGCAGGACATCCTCTTTGGTGATTCCTACGACATACTTGGCGCCTGTGAGATTCTTCGTTTCGGAAAACAGAAAAATCGGCTCGGGCTCAGGCCGGAGGATATTGGCGATCCCTTTTTCACAGACACCGCAATGAGAGCACGCAGCTTGCCTGCAATCAGGTGTTTGTTCCTCATTATATGCCCGCGTGCATTCATCACGAAGGAATGACTTGTCGATTTTCATGTCGATAAAGTCCCAGGGGAGGTCTTCGTCGAAAGGTCTTTGCCTGTGGTATGCCTTCGGGTCGATACCGGTGGTGTCGAAGGCCTTGAGCCATGCTTTTTCGTTGAACAGCTCTCCCCAGCCATCCAGGTAGGCTCCATAAGCTTCGGCATGCTCTATGACCGGTGCAAGGTTTGCATCTCCCCTGGAGAATACTCCTTCCAAGAAGGTGAGTTTCGGGTCTTGCCACTTGAGCGAGAGGTTCTTTTGTCTCAGGTTTTTCTGCAGATAGCGCAGGTACTCTTTATGTTTTTCAAAAGACAGCTGCTCCTCCCACTGGAAGGGGGTAAAGGGCTTGGGGATAAATCCGGATATACTGACGCTGATTTTTCCCCGGAATCGTTTCGCCAGGTTCTTCGACAAGGAGCATATAGCCTCGATGTCTTCTTGTTCCTCAGTGGGAAGCCCTACCATGAAGTACAGTTTCAGCGATTTCCATCCCAGCTCTTTGATGATGTCGACACTTCTGAAGAGATCCTCCTCGGTGTTTCCCTTGTTGATAACCTTTCTGAGACGGGCGGTTGCGGCCTCGGGAGCCATGGTAAAACCGGCCTTTTTCACCGAGGCGATGAGGTCTGCCACCTTTCTGGTTATCCCCTCTACCCTCAGCGAGGGGATTCCCACGGAGATCTCACGCGACGGGCAGTGTATGGTTTCCATAAGGGTGTTGATGTAGCTGAGATCGGTCAGGGAAAGCGCCAGCATAGCGATGTTGTCATACCCTGTGGTCTCAAGACCCTTTCGATAGGATTCCATGACAGAGGGGTATGATCTCTCGCGGTAGGGACGATAGATCATACCGGCCTGGCAGAATCTGCAGCCCCTGGTGCATCCGCGGGCAACTTCTACACCGATGCGGTCATGCACGATAGATATATGAGGCAGAACAGGCGAACAAGGAAAAGGATAGCTGTCGAGATCGCTCAGGATACGTCTTTTCGGATGCGCGGTGTATCCCGGTCTGTAGACGCCTTCTATCTGCGACATGGCTTCAAGTCGCTCGTCGCGGTCCCTGGTCTGTTTGCAGATCAGGGACATTTGCTGAATAACTTCCTCGCCGTCACCGATAACGATTATATCAAAGAATGGCGAAAATGGGGTTGGATTTACGGTGCTGGTGCCCCCTGCCGTGATAATAGGATCATCGCCGGAGCGTTGCTGCGCATATAAGGGAATTCCTGCAAGCCGAAGCATCTTGACTACGGAAGTATAGGAGAGCTCGTAGAGAAGGGAGAACCCCACAATATCGAAGTCCTTCAAGGGACGCTTTTCCTCGAGGCTGTACAAGGGAATATTTTTTTGCTCAAGGGCGATGGCCATATCCTGCCAGGGTGCAAATACCCGCTGAGCCCACACACCGGGTATACAATTAAGGATATGGTACAAAATCTTCAGACCTGCATGGGACATGCCGATTTCATAGGTATCGGGAAACGCCAGGGCAACGCGCACTTCCACCTCACGCTCGGGCTTTATCACCTCGTTGATTTCCCCTCCGATGTACCGGCTCGGTTTTGTAATGCTGTAGATGGACTGAGAATTAATCATGCTGTCTGGCATACGTTCACTCTTGTCTTTCAGTTTTTTTGTGATTACTGATGTTTTGATTCCGGATTTTGTGAAAAGGATTTATCATTTCCGCTGCCGCGCAAACACCCAAGCCGTCTTTATCCTGCAAACCAATACCATCCTGCCTAAAGTGTCTCTAGGCTACCCTTATATGGATACAATAGTCAATTACATGATGCGACGGGTCATAATCCTTGCCACAGAGTAAATGACATGATAACTGGAACTGCTGAGGAGGGGTTATGTCTGAAGAAAAACTCACATTGGGACAGTATTTCCGAATGGAGCGAGAGAAGAAAGGCATTGACCTGAAAGAGATCGAGGATAAAACAAAGATATCTGCGCAAACTTTACGATTTCTTGAAGAAGATCAGATAGATATGCTTCCACCGCGGGCTTTTTTGCGGGGATTTCTGCAAGTAATCAGTAATGAATTTGATTTTGATGAAGAAGAACTTGTGAAGTATCTGGATGAAACACTTGCCTTATACAGCCAGCCGGAAGAGCCGACCCGCAGGTTCAGGCCTCAGGATAAGAGCTCTGTATCAAAAATATTTATTTTCTGTATTGTGGTAGTTATTGCGATTGTTATCCTCGGGATTTCCATGAAAAAGTGCAGTTCTTCGGAATCACTCCAGTCAAGCGCGGATGCTTATGCATCAAGCAGCAACGAAAGAGCTTATACTGCTCTGACAATAGATACGTATCCAAGCTAGCACGGAATTCCTTTAAAAAGGGGTCTGGTATGCCGGTCATGGCATCTGATGTAAAATTACTGCGAGAATATATAGACAAGGGCTGGGAGTTTCATATCATCGATATGCTTCACGACCTCAAGCCTGTTGAAGTCGCAGAGCTTATTGAGGCCCTCGATGAAGAATCCAGGGGAAAGTTCTTTTTGCTCCTGGACGTAGATACGGCATCTGAAGTTATTGCAGAGCTCTCTTCCGAGTCAAGAGAAGATGTCCTCGATGACA
This sequence comes from uncultured Bacteriovoracaceae bacterium, assembly GCA_964422755.1. Classification (GTDB taxonomy): domain Bacteria; phylum Desulfobacterota; class Desulfomonilia; order UBA1062; family UBA1062; genus DSAD01. The sequence goes on from CAYRCP010000054.1 coordinate 7,108, forward strand.
TATCCGATACTGATCTCGCCCGTATAGTCCAGGATATGGACTCCGACGATGCGGCAGACCTTGTGGGTGATCTGCATGCAGCGCGTGCAGAGCGGGTGCTGGCCGCCATGAGCCCGAAAGAGTCCTCGGATATCAAGTCTCTTCTCAGATATCCCGAGGACACGGCAGGCGGCATCATGCAGAGAGAGCTCATATCCGCTCCTGCCAGTGCGACGGTTGACGAGGTGATTGCCCAGATACGGCAGCTCCATACCGAGATTGATAATATCCACATGGTGTACGTTGTTGATAATAAGGGAATCCTGGTGGGTATGGTTCCCCTCGTACATCTCATCCTGTCAAAGACCGAGACCACCATTTCACAGATCATGGATGTAGACCCCATGACGGTACCGGTGAATATGGACCAGGAGGAGGTGGCACAGCTGTTCAGGAAGTATGATTATGTGGTCATGCCTGTGGTGAACGAAGAGGGGGAGCTTTTGGGGCGGATCACGGTGGATGACATCGTGGATATCATCGATGAAGAGGCCACGGAAGACATGTTCATGCTTGCCGGTGCCGAAGAGGATCTGTTGACATCATCGATCAGGAAAAATGCCTCCACCAGGATACCCTGGCTCTTTGTATGCTGGTTGGGCGGCGTGCTCACCACCTTTTTGATCAGGGGGTTTGAAACAACGCTGAGCCAGATTGTGGGGTTGGCAGCCTTCATGCCTATTATTCTCGGTATGGGGGGCAATGTGGCATCCCAGTCTGTGGCCTTGATCGTGAGAGGAATTGCCACCGGTGTTTCCACCACCACACGCTTCACGGAGATCGTGATCAAACAGCTTTGCGTTGGCCTTCTGCTCGGGGCGCTGTATGGTGCCATGCTGGGGGGGGTTGCCTTCGTGATTTATCCCGAAGATATCAAGATGAGCATTGTTGTGGCCTTTGCCATCCTCAACTCCATGGCGCTGGCTGCATTTCTGGGCACGGCGCTGCCCCTGATCTTTTATAAATTTGGCAAAGACCCGGCTGTTGCGTCTGCACCGTTTGTGACCACGGCAATGGATCTCCTGGGCGTTGCAGCCTATTTTGGTATTGCAGCCCTCATCATGTTCTAGGTACGTATGCCTCGATTCACGACAGATGCCATTATCCTCCACTGCATCGATTTCCTCGAGTCTGACAAGATCGTCTGCGCCTTCACCAGAGACCAAGGGGTGATCCATGCCATTGCAAAAGGTGCGAAAAACAGCAAGAAGCGGTTTCCCGGCACCCTGGAGCCATTCTGTGAAGTGACCCTCGATATATTTTCCCGTAAAAGCAGCGATCTGCTGCGCATAGAATCCGCACAGCTGAAAACTGCCAATCTGCCCATCAGGGAAGATCTGGAACTGCTCGCCTATGCAAGCGTTCTCATGGAGCTCGTGAAAGAGCATCTGGGAGAACTTGATGCGAGCCCGGCAACCTATATGTCTCTCCGTACGGCACTTTCTGCCATGGACCCTGGTGTGCAGTGGTTTTCCATCTGGTGCATATCCATGGTGAGTATCCTCTCCTCCCTGGGATATGGGATTGAATTACATGATCGAACCGGCACGGGACACAACCGGAGGAATGATCTCTCGGCGGAGAAGCTGACGAAAGAGGCGCATATGTTCATGGTCAAGGGCTCGCGTCTTGATAAAGAGGTGCTGGGCAAACTCAAGATCAACAGCGATGTGAAGCGGGAACTAACCGAATATCTTTTGATGTTATGTAACAGGGTCTCGGACAAGAAGCTGAAGACCGCCGGGTTTTTAGCAAACCTGCTTGACCTTACTATAATCCAATGATAGATGAAAAAAGTATGGACTTCCAAGAATTGATAATGAATCTACAGGCATTTTGGTCCCGGTACGGATGTTTAATCGTCCAGCCGTATGATTTGGAAGTTGGAGCAGGGACGTTTAATCCCGCCACGTTTTTACGCTCACTGGGGCCCGAACCCTGGAATGTCGCGTACGTCGAGCCTTCGAGAAGGCCGACCGACGGAAGGTACGGGGAAAACCCGAACCGGCTCCAGCACTACTATCAGTTTCAGGTGATCCTCAAGCCGTCTCCCATAGATGTCCAGGAGATTTATCTCGAGAGCCTCAAACAGCTCGGCATCGATCCCTTGGAGCACGACATCCGTTTCGTGGAAGATGACTGGGAATCCCCCACACTGGGCGCCTGGGGCCTCGGCTGGGAGGTCTGGCTCGACGGCATGGAGATTACGCAGTTCACCTATTTCCAGCAGGTGGGCGGCTTTGATCTCGATCCGGTCTGCACCGAGATCACCTACGGGCTCGAGAGAATTGCCATGTTCCTCCAGGATGTCAGCTCGGTATACGATATCACCTGGAAGGGAGATACGACATACCGGGATGTTCACCATGCAGGCGAGGTGCAGTGGTCCACGTATAACTTTGAACACGCCCACGTTCCCACCCTGCTCAAGCTCTTTACCCTGTATGAGGAAGAGGCGAAACGGGTAGGCGAGCAGGGATTGTGCCTGCCGGTATATGACATGTGCCTGAAGTGTTCCCATATTTTCAACCTTCTCGATGCACGAAACGCCATCAGCGTAACAGAGCGGCAGTCATACATCGCCAGGGTGAGAGATATGGCGAGGATGGCGGCAAAACTCTATTTAGACAGCAAACAGGTCAGCAGCGAGGAGAAATAATGGGAAGTTCTTTGCTTTTCGAGATCGGAACTGAGGAGATTCCCTCAAGTTTTACCGGACCGGCACTCGCTTTTATTCGCACATGGGTAACGGAGAAATTCACGGAAATCAAAATGGAGTATACCACCCTGGAGGTGTTCGGAACACCACGGCGGCTGGCGCTGAGGGTCACCGGGATCGAAGAGACGCTGCCGGATATGGTGGAGAAGAAGATGGGGCCTCCCAAAAGGGCTGCATTTGATGATCAGGGCAACCCTACCAAGGCAGGGTTGGGCTTTGCACGCAATGCAGGGGTGGATATCAAAGAGGTTGCATTCGAAGAGACGCCAAAGGGCGAATATCTCTG